>CALRZK010000518.1:0-3700 GCA_943372615.1 Bradyrhizobium ivorense
GACGTGCTCATGGCGACGGCGCTGGAGCCGATGCGATATTTCTGATCGCCAGGGAGATAAGCGAGCTGGCCCATCCGGGTCAGCGTATGCGTCAGGCGCGACACCGTGGAGCGTGGCAGGCCGCAACGCTTGGAGATTTCGAGATTGCCGAGCCGGGCATCATGGCCTTCGAAGCAGCGCAGAATATCGAATGCGCGCGACACCACCTGGATCACGTCGCCCTCGCCCGTCTGATCGCTGGCGAGCATACCCTGCTTGGTGAGGCGTTCCGACCGTCGTCCCATAATGCGCTTCCTCTCGGGCGGCACTTGTCAGGACGGTCGTCATTGACCCTCACCGCGCGCCGCCATCCCGTTCCATTGTGCGGAATTAAATTCCACTTGCCGGCTACGCTACCTCACGGAATTTCCGACGACAACACCATGATGCGCGCACCCCCTTATGCTTTGGGCGCGTATCGTCGCAGCATCCCCACACCTTTAGCGCGCATCTGCGCTTCGAGCGCCGCAAGCGCGATGACCAAAATCAATGCACGCGTCGCCTCACTGCGTGAGAACGCCCGCGGCAATCATGTTGTCATCACCAAACCCCGATGACATGATCTCGAAATAACAAAAGCAATTCGCAAAGCGAATGCATTCGGGAGGGATCTATGCGTCACCAGCTCTTCGGGCTGGCGTCGATGGCCGTGCTCTGCACGGCTGGCGCCGTTCATGCCCAATCACCTGACATCAAGCTTCCACCATCCATGGCGGTCACCGCCTATGACACCGGCACCGCCGGCTTCAACATCGCTGTCGCCGTCGGCAAGATGATGAAGGACAAGTATGGCACCGATGTCCGCGTGCTGCCCGCCGGCAATGACGTCGCCCGCATGGCGCCGCTGCGCGCCGGCCGCGCGACCATGTCCTGGATGGGATCGGGCGTCTATTTCGCGCAGGAAGGCGTGTTTGAATTCGGCGTCAAGGAATGGGGCCCACAGCCCGCGCAGGTAACGCTCTCCACCATCGACTGCAATGGCGCTTCGCTCGGCGTGGCCAAGGACATCAACGTCAAGGAGATCAAGGATCTCCGCGGCAAACGCGTGGGCTTTGTCGTTGGCTCGCCGGCACTGAACCAGAATTCGCTCGCGATCATGGCCTATGGCGGCCTCACCAAGTCCGACGTGAAGCCGATCGAATTCGCCAGCTACGGCGCGATGTGGAAGGGCATGGTCAATAACGACGTCGATGCCGCTTTCGGCACGACCATCACCGGCCCTGCCAAGGAAGCCGAGACATCGCCGCGCGGGCTGATCTGGCCGCCGATGCCAGCGGAAGACAAGGCGGCGTGGGAGCGCGTGAAACGCGTCGCGCCGTTCTTCAATCCCCATGTCGCCACGTGTGGCGCCGGCATCACGCCGCAGACACCGATCAAACTCAGTACTTACCCTTATCCGATTGCGACGGTTTACGGCAGCCAGAGCGAAGATCAGATCTATGCGATCACGAAGGCGATGATCGTGAATTTCGACGCCTATAAGGACAACGCGCCGGGTGCGCTTGGCCTTGCGGTCAAGGCGCAGTCGATGAAGTGGGTGGTGCCGTTTCATCCGGGTGCCGTGAAGGCTCTGAAGGAAGCCAATCACTGGACGGCCGAAGACCAGACGCACAATGACGGGCTGATCAAGCGTCAAGGCGTGCTCAAGGCAGCGTGGGATGGCTATGCCAAGGCCAACGCATCCAAGGGCGAGAGCGAGTTTCTAAGCAGCTGGATGAAGGCCCGCGCCGACGCGCTCGCCAAGGCCAATATGCCGAACGGCTTTGAGGAATAAACAAAGCCGTCGCCCCCTGCCCGTCATCAGCCGCTGGACCTAGTTTCATGACCGCATCTTCTGACTCAGCGCGGCTGACTTCCGACGTGCCACCGAAAATGGAGCTCGACGATCCCCATGGGGTCGCCGATCTCCAGGAATCCGAAGTCACGCGCGTTCGCGCGCTGCACGGCGTCTGGCGCTGGGCACTGATGGCCGCGACGCTCGCGACCATCCTGCTCTGTATCAACCAGCAATTCGCACTGCGTTTCTTCGTGGACTACACGCAGCTCAATACCGAATACTTTTATCTCCTGATCGCGCTGATGCTGCCCTTCACGTTCCTGATGTTTCCGGGAACGCCGAAGGCCAATCTCGATCGCGTGCCGTGGTATGACCTCGTTCTGTTCGTCGCTACTTTCGCGGCGGCGATCTTTTTGATGATGAACATCCGCAAGGCCGCGCAATTCGGATGGGAGTTTGACGGTGCGCCGACGCCGGTGATCGCTGCAGGTCTCGTGATGTGGTTCGTGCTGATGGAAGCTCTGCGCCGCACCGGCGGCTGGAGCCTGCTGCTCAGCGTCGCGCCTTTCACCATCTATCCGATGGTGGCGGATTCGAGCTGGCTCGGCCCGTTCCGCGGCACGCAGTCGACGCTGGCGCAGACCACGGCCTATCACGTGCTGTCCAGCGAAAGCCTGCTCGGCATTCCGATCCAGGCTTTTGCCGATACGGTGATCGGCTTCCTCGTTTTCGGCACCGCGCTGATGATGACCGGCGCCGGAAAATTCTTCATCAATATCGCCTTCGCGCTCTGCGGCACCTTTCGCGGTGGTGCGGCGAAGGTTTGTATCTTTTCATCGGGCCTGCTCGGCACGGTCGGCGGCAGCATCGTCTCCAATGTGCTCACCGCCGGCACGATGACGATCCCGGCCATGAAGAAGACCGGCTTCACGCCATCCTATGCCGGCGCGATCGAGGCCTGTGCATCTACCGGTGCCGTACTTGCACCGCCTGTGCTGGGCGCGACAGCCTTCGTGATGGCGCAGTTCATGAATGTCAGCTACGCCGACGTCGCCCTCGCCGCAACCATTCCATCGGTGCTGTATTATTTCGGCCTGTTCGCGCAGGTGGACTCCTATGCCGCGCGCCACAAGCTCGAAGGCATTCCGCGCGAAGAACT
This sequence comes from Bradyrhizobium ivorense, assembly GCA_943372615.1. Classification (GTDB taxonomy): domain Bacteria; phylum Pseudomonadota; class Alphaproteobacteria; order Rhizobiales; family Xanthobacteraceae; genus Tardiphaga; species Tardiphaga ivorense_A. The sequence goes on from CALRZK010000518.1 coordinate 2,976, forward strand.
GCCGCGCTTTACCGATGCCCTAAAGGAAGGCTGGTACTATCTGTTTGTCATCGCGATCCTGGTCGTGATGCTGCTTTATTTCAAACGCGAGAGCCACGCGCCGTTCTACGCCACTGCGCTCTTGGTGATCCTGCATCAATGGTCCGGCCCGGCGCCTTGGAAAAAGGGCAACACGCTGGTGCTGCTGCTGGCCATCGCCCTCACCGGCGCGATGCTGTGGCTCGATGCACCCAACTCCAGTCTGTGGGGTATGTGCATCCTCGCCGCGCTCAACGAATTCTTCCCCGGCAAGAATTGGGGCGGCGCGCGCTGGCTGCATTTCCTCGAACTCAACGGCAAGACCTTCGTCGAGTTGATCGCCATCCTCGCCGGCTGCGGCCTGTTGATCGGCGCCTTCTCGCTCACCGGCGTGATCTCCAGCCTCGCCAATGACCTGCTCGCCATCGCCGGCGGCAATGTGTTCCTGCTGCTGGTGATGTGCGCCTTTACCAGCCTGGTGCTCGGCCTCGGCCTGACCACCACCTCCTGCTATATTTTCTTGGCCATCCTGGTGGCACCGGCGCTGGAAAAACTCGGCCTCAACAAGATGGCCGTGCACATGTTCATTTTCTATTGGGGCATGCTGTCATCGATCACGCCGCCCGTTGCGATCGCGTCCTTCGCCGCGGCCGGCATTGCCGGCGCGCCAGCGATGAAGACGGGATGGCAGAGCATGTGGGTCGGGA
>CALRZK010000519.1:0-3698 GCA_943372615.1 Bradyrhizobium ivorense
GGCTAAAGACCCGCAAGTGGGATGAAGTGAAACCAGCGCTAGTGAACATGGTGGCAGCAGCACGCGAGATGCGAACGCTCTAGCTCATGCAAGACGGATGGCAGCTTCGCTGATTAAATCTCGTTCTGAATACAAACAAAGAAAAAGCCCGGCTTCGCAGCCGGGCTTCAATTTAGATGTCGTGATGCTTACCAGCCCATTCCGCCGAACTTGTAGTTCAGACCGGCGCGAACGATGTGACCATCGTTCTTGAAGCTGGAATTGTAGCCCGGCCCACCTGTGGTGAAGGTGGGGACGTTGACGACTGCAACGTCGTTACGACCGAGATCGTAATAGAGGTATTCCGCCTTGACAGTCCAATTGCCGGTCCAAGCGTGTTCAATGCCGCCGCCGACGGTGTAACCGGTTTTGGTATCGCGCGCGCTGCCGGTGAATTGCAGAGCCGCCGCCGGATTCACCCCGAACATCGAGACACTGTTTTCAACTTCGCCATAGGCAAGACCGCCGGTCGCGTAGACCATGGTGCGATCCCACGCATAGCCGAGGCGACCACGAACCGTGCCGAAATAGTTCATGCGAGAATTGAACGTGTTGTTCAGGGTGCCAATGCCGTTCAGAGGCACCGTGACAGCCGTCGTCGACGAGCGGACGTCGGTATACGAAATGTCGGCCTCAAGACCCCAAACCCACGGGCTGTTGTTCTGCCAGTTCCAGCCGATCTGACCACCACCGATGAAACCATCGCGATCAAGGCCAACCGACGCAGGGCGAGCGCCACCAACGACATTGCCCGTGTTGAACGGTGCAAGACCCGTTGTATCGACACCCGCGCGATCGCCAAATGTGTAGCCAGCATGAATACCGGCATAGAAGCCCGACCAGTTATAGATCGGCGCAACCACCGGCGCGGCTTTGGTGTACATCCGCGGCGCCATGTCGGCTGCGAACGCTGGTCCGGCGAGCGCGACCAGCGCGACCGTTCCGAGCATCAACTTCTTCATTGTCAGTCCCCTTTACAGTGCCGCGTCGATTCAACGGCGGCTGTGGAGACGATAGGTGGCGTTGATGGAGCGAACTGTTACGGATTTAGCGCAGTACAACGGCATCGCACGGCCCACGTGCTTCAACGGTACTGAGAGGCAGTATCGAGGCGATATCGGTAAGCGGGTGTCATGCGTCATCTACGCACATGCGGCGCATGTGGCAGCTTGTGACAGCTTTAAGCAACGGTTTCCGCTGCCTCGTAGCCTTATAAGGCAGCCTGTAATTTGCGTGATCGCTTAGTTCGGCCGCTTGCGCTTATGTGCGAATGGATTTGCCTTCTCGCGCAGCGTGATGCGGATCGGGGTGCCGGGCAGTTCGAACGCCTCACGCATGCTGTTGGTGAGATAGCGCAGATAGCTGGTCGGCACCGCATCGGCACGCGAGCAGAACACCACAAAGCTTGGAGGACGCGCCTTGGTCTGGGTGATGTAGTTCAGCTTAAGGCGACGCCCCGACACCGCTGGTGGCGGATTGGTCGAGATCGCGTCCTCGAACCAGCGGTTCAGCGCAGCCGTCGCGATGCGGCGATTCCAGATCTTGTAGGCTTCCTGGATCGCCGCCATCAGGCGATCGATGCCCTCGCCCATCAGGCCGGAGATTGCGACGATCGGCACGCCCTTGATCTGCGGCAGCCAGTGATCGGCCTCGGTGCGCAGCTGGCCGATCATGCCGCCGCGCTTCTCGACGAGATCCCACTTGTTCACCGCGAGCACCAGCGCACGACCTTCGCGCTCGACGAGATCGGTGATGCGCAGATCCTGTTCCTCGAACTTGTTCTGCGAATCCATCATCATCACGACGACTTCGGCGAAACGCACGGCGCGCAGCGCGTCCGCAACGGAGAGCTTTTCCAGCTTCTCCTCGATGCGCGAGCGGCGGCGCAGGCCGGCCGTATCGAAGATGCGGAAGTTACGTCCCTTGTAATCGACTTCAACGGAGATCGAGTCGCGCGTGGTGCCGGCTTCCGGCGAAGTCAGCAGGCGCTCTTCACCGAGCAGATGATTGATGGTGGTGGATTTGCCGGCATTCGGGCGACCGACAATAGCAACGCGGATCGGACGCGAGGCGATTTCCTCATCGGTCCATTCTTCCGCGATGGTCTCCTCTTCTTCCTCATCCTGGACCGGCACCGGCATCAGTTTTGCGAGTTCGTCATAGAGTTCGCCCATGCCTTCGCCATGTTCGGCGGAGATCTGGATGGGATCACCGAGACCGAGCGCATAGCTTTCCATGGCGCCCACTTCGCCATGCTTGCCTTCGCTCTTGTTGGCGAGCAGCAACACCGGCTTGTCGGCGCGGCGCGCGAAGTCGGCGAAGGCGCGGTCGTTCGGCGTCAGGCCCATGCGCGCGTCGATGACGAAGAACAGCGCGTCCGCAAGTGCGATCGCCGTCTCGGTCTGCTCCTGCATGCGCGCCGTGAGCGAGCCCTTTGCGCCTTCATCGAGCCCCGCGGTATCGATGATGGTGAAGTCGAGATCGCCGAGGCGCGCTGCGCCTTCGCGGCGGTCGCGGGTGACGCCGGGCGTGTCGTCGACAAGCGCCAGCTTCTGCCCGACCAGACGGTTGAATAGCGTGGACTTGCCGACATTGGGCCGGCCGATAATGGCGATCGTGTAAGACATAGGTGATCCGTGCGCCCGTTACGGACGACCTGTCAATGCGCTACTCTCAGCGAGCTTAACGCGAAAAGCTTCCCGAGGGCATCGGCGCCGGGAATGCCGACGACGGCTGCTGCTGCTGAGCCGGTGCAGCAGCCGGTTCTTCCGGCGGCGGCGCGGTGGTGCGGCGGCGTGTGATCTTGCGGCCGGCTGGCGGCTGCGCGACGCCGGCAGCGGCGCCTTCTTCCGCAGCGGCAGCATCGGGCGCGCCATCCTGACGGACATTGCCGACCTCGACATCGCCGCGGCTCTTCGCCTTGGCAGCCTTGCGACCGCCCTTCGGCGGCGGCGCAGCCTGCGGCGGCGGGGCTGCTGCGGCAGCCGCGGCGGCGGCCTGTTCTGCCTGCTGGCGTTCGACGCTTTCCTTGTAGAGATCGCGCGGCACGCCCTGCTCGAGGCCGGGCACGCCTTCCGGGAACACCGGCTTGCGGTCGCCCGGGAGCTTTTTCTTGGTGTCCATGAAATCGAGCAGATCCGACGGATCCCAGCTCGACGCGCCGCCGCAGCCTGTCAACACGCTGGCGAGCGTGACGAGAACAGCAGCGGAAACAAGACGTTGCATCGACGAGCGCATAGGCATCTCACTCAAATTCGTTCGGACGGCCGCGGCTTGGTGCAGCTTAGCTCTTGGCTGCCGGCGGCAGCAGCGCCTGCAGCGACTCGGCGCGGGTGCGGATGCTGGATGGCGTGTCGTTGTCGTTGGAAATCGCCTCGACCCATTTGCGGGTTTCAGCGGCATTGCCGGCCTTCCAGGCCGCCAGTGCAAGCAGTTCGCGGGCCGAATGACGATAGGTGCTGGTGGCCGACGTGGCCGGCTCGAGCTTCGGCAGCAACGCGTCGTAAGTCGCTGTTTCCACGAGCAAAGCACCGGCGCGGACGCGGGCGAGATCCTTTTCGGAGGCGCCCACGGTGGTGTCGGCGATGACTTCGTCATAAAGCTTTACGGCTGCAGCTGCATCGCGCTTGGCGGCCTCACCGGCGGCGCGCAGGCGCGCC
>CALRZK010000520.1:0-3673 GCA_943372615.1 Bradyrhizobium ivorense
CAGGCCGAAATCCCGAAACGCCGGTCCCTGGATTGCGCTGCGCTCCATCCAGGCTACAGAAAAGCATCTGCGATCATTCAGCCACGATTCATCGGCAATCTTGCAGCATCATGCTGTCGGCGATGAACCTTCCCGCCCTGCCGACGGACCATTCGAGAAGCGTCCATCAGAAGGAGCTCCCATGCGCTCAACCATTCGCCTTGCCGCCACTGCCTTCACCGTCACCGGTCTGGCGCTCGCCTTCACGGCAACTTCGAGCCAGTCCGTATTGGCTCAGGCTGCCAAGCAGCAAGCGCCAGCCAAGCAGGCAGCACCAGCGCCGGCCGCTCAACCGGCGCCACCTGCGCCACAGCCGCTGAAGCAGATCGCGCTCACCGACAAGCAAGTCGAAGGTGTGCTCACTGCACAGAAAGATCTCGACGCCATCACCGACAAGCTGCCGCAGGATGCGCCGCCGAAGCCCGATCCGAAGATCACCGCGCAGCTCGACGATGTGGCCAAGAAGAACGGCTTTGCGAATTACGGCGAATACAATGACGTGGTCGAAAACGTCATGATGGTGCTCGGCGGCTTCGATCCGAAGACGAAAGCCTATGTCGGCCCGGAAGCCGTGATCAAACAACAGATCGCTGCGGTGAATGCCGACAAGAAGATTCCTGCCAAGGACAAGAAGGCCGCGCTGGATGAACTCAACGGCGCACTGAAGCAGCCGCTGCCGGCGGTCGAGAATAAAGGCAATATCGATCTCGTGACCAAGTATTACGACAAGCTGACCGCTGCGATGCAGGATGAATAAGTCCACGCGTTCAGGCAGTTAAAGCTGTTCACGGCGCCGCGGCGATGCGGCGCCGTCTCGCGTTGAGGTGGTCGAAGCACGCCTAAGTTCTCACTTGGCCTCATCGCCAATGTTGTCTAAGCCCTCCGCATCGTTTCTCTGACGCGGAAGATCGACATGTCCAGCAAGCCCCAAGACCGCCCCGCATTGCCGCTCAAGGGCTACAGCCTGATGGACTACCAGCCGGATCCGACCGTGGTGGGCATTGCCTTCGAGACCGAGGACGGGCCGTATATGTTCGTCGCCACCAAGGAAATTCTGGAAACCCTGGGCCAGGCTTTCACCCACAAAGCGGCCGCGATGCCGTCGCGGGAGCCACAGGGCTAGCTCCGGAAACGGGTGGCGAATCCCGGCTTTCGGGCACACATTGATGCCTTGATCGATGTGAGGAGGCTGTCATGGCCGACATCCAGTTTGCGCTTTTCGACACAGCCATCGGCCGTTGTGGCATCGCATGGGCCGATCGCGGCATCGTCGCGATCCAGTTGCCGCTGCCGAGCGAGGCGCAGACGCGCGGGCGATTGAAACAGCGCTATCAGGCGCTGATCGAAACGGCTCCGCCGGCCGATGTGCAGGGCGCGAACAACCGGATGGTTGAGTTGATGAAAGGCGAGCCGATCGATCTCGCCGACATCAACCTCGATCTCAGCGACAGTCCTGATTTCAATCGCGAGGTCTATGCGATTGCGCGCGAGATTCCTCCGGGCAAGACGCTGACTTACGGCGACATCGCGAAACGCCTCGGCGGCGTCGAGTTGTCACGCGATGTGGGGCAGGCGATGGGGCAGAATCCGTGTCCGATTATCGTGCCATGCCACCGCGTGCTCGCAGCGGGCGGCAAGCCCGGTGGCTTTTCGGCCAATGGCGGCGTCGAGACCAAGCTCAAGATGCTGGCCATCGAGGGCGCGTATGTGAACTACACGCCCTCGCTATTTGATTAGCCTTTCGGCGGCACCGAGATCTTCACCGATTCCCGCTGCAGCATGCGTTCGTGGAACGCATCGAGCTTCGGGAATGCCTTGCGCCATCCGCAATCGGCGAAGCGGAAGTCCAGATATCCCAGGATGCAGACCAGCGAGATCTGCGCGGCGTCGAGCGGGCGGGTGAGAATGTCCGGATGGTTCTCGAACTGGCTGAGGCCGACCCAGGCGCGGTCCCACTGGTCGTCGTACCAGCCCTGCCAGAAGAATTCCTTCGGCCGCACGCCCATCTCATAGCGGCACAGCAGCAGCGCATCAGTCATGCTCTGGATCAGCGCATGTTCGGTCTTCACTTTCCAGCGCGCGGGACCGGAAGCCGGGACAAGCTTGCCGCCGCCGGCGAGCTCGTCGAGATATTCGGTGATGTTGTAGCTGTCCACGATCACCTGGCCGCTATCGAGGATCAGCGCCGGCAGTTTGCGGACCGGGCTGATGTCATGCGCATAGGCCTCGTTCTTCTGCGTCGGTGCGACGGTGACTGTCTCGAGTTCAATCTTGTCGATCAGTCCGAGTTCGATCGCCGCGATGCGCACCTTGCGTGCGAAAGGCGAACCCGGAGAAAAAGTGAGTTTCATTGTCGGTCCTTGTTCAGTTCTATCCATCGTCATTGCGAGCGGAGCGAAGCAATCCAGAAAAGCAACAAGGCCTGGATTGCTTCGTCGCAAGTGCGTCTCGCAATGACGGCTGAAAGTTTTGCGTGTCCTAAGCCGCCACGACCTTCTGCTTCTGCTCGCCGAGGCCTTCGATGCCGAGCGTCATGACGTCGCCGACTTCGAGGAACTTTGGCGGCTTCATGCCGAGACCGACGCCGGGCGGGGTGCCCGTGGTGATGATGTCGCCGGGCATCAGGGTCATCATGCCGGACAGATACGACACGATTTGCGGCACGTTGAAGATCATGGTCGCCGTCGAGCCGGTCTGGCAGCGCTTGCCATTGACGTCGAGCCACATGCTGAGCTTGTGCACGTCGCCCACTTCGTCCGTCGTCGCGATCCACGGGCCGAGCGGGCCGAACGTGTCATGCGACTTGCCCTTGGTCCACTGACCGCCGCGCTCGATCTGGAAGAAGCGCTCGGAGACGTCGTTGCAGACGGCATAACCGGCGACATGCTTCAGCGCATCGCCTTCCGACACATATTTCGCCTTGGTGCCGATGATGATCGCGAGTTCGACTTCCCAGTCGAGCTTGGTGGAGCCGCGCGGCTTTTCGACATCGTCATTGGGGCCGCAGAGCGAGTTCAACGCCTTCATGAACACGATCGGCTCGGACGGGATCGGCATGTTGGATTCGGCCGCGTGATCCGCATAGTTCAGGCCGATGGCGATGAATTTCGGCTTGCCGCCGACAGGCGAGCCGTAGCGCTGATTGCCGGAGACTTCGGGAAGCGAGGCGGGATCGATGGCCTTGAGCTTGGCGAGATTGTCTGGCGAGAAGGCATCGTCTGCGAAATCCGCGATCTTGCCGGACAGGTCGCGCAGCTTGCCGCTGCTGTCGATCAGTCCCGGCTTCTCGCTGCCGAACGCGCCGTATCTTACGAGTTTCATTATCGTCTCCCTGGAGCCTTTATTTGGCGAGTGAAGTTGTGGAACACCGCGGGATGAAATTCAATCCGCGTGACTGCTCAGTTTTGCAGCGCATCAAAACGCCAGGCGTCGCCATCGCGCTTGATGTGGCCGGCGCCGTAATGGCCGCCGATCACCAGCGTCGGCGTATCGGCGAAGCGCGAAAACAATTCGCGGCGCGAGCGCGTTGATTGCGCCGGATCTGAGTCGGCCGTGGACGCCCAATCCGGATGCGCCATCTGTACGGGGTGATGCGCAGCATCGCCGGTCAGGAGGGCTTCCTCGCCTGCCGATT
>CALRZK010000521.1:0-3666 GCA_943372615.1 Bradyrhizobium ivorense
CGCGCGGCGCGGCTGGTATTACCTGCATTCGCGCGGCGCGCGCGCTGCGGCTGTACGCTCGGCTGCACGACGACGGGATCGAGCGTCTGGCTGGGCCGCACGTCTTGCGACCAACCCTCGGTGGGCAGCAGCAGGCAGGAGAGTCCAGCTGAAGAGAGAAGAAGTTTGCATCGCTTCGATGCGAAGGAGACGGCGATGGTCATCAAAAGGACTCGCGATAACGTGGCACGTCACCGCAAACCAAGTCGTACCGTGTGTGGTGCACGGTTCGACTTCCACCAGGACACCCCGCCCAATGTGCTCGCGTGTGACCACGACTGACGGCAGGTCTCCTGGCTCGCGGGTCATTGCCTGTCACCGCCTTCCCAGGCTGAGGGCCCAGTGGCTTGTGGCGAAGGCTCGCCGCTTACAGTTGCGGGGGCAGCCGCGGAATCGGATCACGCAACAAAAGTCGCGCGGGCCTCACCGCATTCCCTTTTGGTCCCCGAAGGGAACCGTCACAATCACGTTAAGGTGAAATTTCCGAATGTGTCAATCGCGAGGCAAGTACGCGTGGGCATCAACGTGAACGACTGTTGATTTCGCGCATCATCTGTCATCGCAACGTCAAGCGCTCCGCCTACACGCAAAAGTCGCCAAAGCCAGCATCAGGAGTTCGCCATGGCGCCGCGCATCACCCGCCGTCGTTTCATCACCTATACCGCCGTCGGAGCTGCCACGGTGGCGATGCCTCATCTCAGCCGCGCGGCGGATCGGCCGGCGGTGAGCCACGGCGTGCAGTCCGGCGATATCGGCTTCGATAGCGGCATGATCTGGTCGCGCGCCGATCGGCCGGCGCAGATGATGGTGGAAGTCGCGACCACCGAGAGCTTCAAGAATGCGCGCGCTCTGCCGCCGGTGAGCGTGTTGCCGGAGAGTGATTTCACCGCAAAGATGCTTCTGGAAAATCTGCCATCGGGGCAGGACATCTTTTATCGCGTGCGCTTTCGCGATCTCTCGCACTACGAGATCGTCGGTGAGCCGGTGGTCGGCCGCTTCCGCACCGCGCCGGCGGATCGCCGCGATGTGTCCTTCGTCTGGGGCGGCGATGTCGGCGGGCAGGGCTGGGGCATCAATGCCGATGATGGCGGCATGGTCACTTTCGCCACCATGCGAAAGCACAATCCGGATTTCCTGATCCATAACGGCGACACCATCTATGCCGATGGCCCGATGGTGGCGGAGACCAAGCTGTCGGATGGCTCGTTCTGGAAGAACACCACGCTGGTGCGGGAGAAAGCGAAGGTCGCCGAGACGCTCGATGAATTCCGCGCGGCGCATAAATACAATCTGCTCGACGACAATGTCCGCGCCTTCAATGCGCAGGTGCCGATCTTCGGCCAGTGGGACGATCACGAGGTGACCAATAACTGGTCGCTCTCCAAGCAGCTTCCCGCCGCCTACAAGGAGCGTGACGTCACGCTGCTGGCGGCGCGGGGTGCCCGTGCTTTCCACGAAATGTATCCGGTGCGGCCTGATATCGCCGAGCCCGGCCGGGTCTATCGCGTGCTGAATTATGGCCCGCATCTCGATGTCTTCATGCTGGACGAGCGCAGCTATCGCGGCCCGAACGGCCCGAATCTGCAGGAGACCTATGGACCCGACGCCTATTTCGTCGGTGCTGAGCAACTGGCCTGGCTGAAGCGCGCGCTGATGGAATCGCGGGCGACCTGGAAGGTGATCGCCTCCGACATGCCGATCGGCATCATCGTCGAGGACGATGCGGTCAATCACAAAGGCTCGGAAGCGATCGCCCAGGGCGACGGCCCGGCCCGCGGCCGTGAGCTGGAAATCGCCGACCTGCTCCGCTTCATCAAGACCGCCGGCATCCGCAACACGGTCTGGTTCACCGCCGATGTGCATTACACGGCAGCGCATTACTACAACCCGGAAAAGGCCCAGTTCCAGGATTTCGAGCCGTTTTGGGAGTTCGTCTCCGGCCCGTTCCATTCCGGGACCTTCGGCCCCGGCGGCATGGACAACACTTTTGGCCCCGAAGTCCGCTATGTGAAGGCGCCCGGACCGGGCAAGCAGAACCTGCCGCCATCCGCCGGTATGCAGTTCTTCGGCCATGTGAAGATCGAGGGGGCGACCGGCCAGATGACGGTCACCCTGCGGGATCGGGCCGATACGGCCCTTTGGAGCACGGTTCTGGACCCTAAAATGGGCTGATTCCGAGGGCAGATTCACATTGTTTTTGGGTAATTCCTGACTATATTGCGCCGCAACGCGCCCGAGTACCCGGCTTTTCATCCCGAGCCGGGTTTTGCTTTTGCAGGCATTGCCCAGCGCGTTTTCAGACAAGGCAGGATTGGTCGCGCATGGAGCGCAGCACTGACGTCTTGTTGTAGACACCGCGCCTAGCACCTGTTCGTCGAACCAGAAGAAGACACATGAAACTGCGCAACATCGCCATCATCGCACACGTCGACCACGGCAAGACCACCCTCGTCGACAAGCTCCTGCAGCAGTCGGGCACCTTCCGCGACAATCAGCGCGTTCAGGAACGCGCGATGGATAGCAACGATCTCGAAAAAGAACGCGGCATCACCATTCTCGCCAAGTGTACGTCGGTGCTGTGGGAAGACACCCAGATCAACATCGTCGACACCCCGGGCCACGCCGACTTCGGCGGTGAAGTCGAGCGCATCCTGTCGATGGTCGATGGCGTCATCGTTCTCGTCGACGCCGCTGAAGGCCCGATGCCGCAGACCAAGTTCGTGGTCGGCAAGGCGCTGAAGCTCGGCCTCCGCCCGATCGTCGCCATCAACAAGGTGGACCGCCAGGACGCCCGCATCGACGAAGTCGTCAATGAAGTGTTCGACCTGTTCGCAGCCCTCGACGCCACCGACGAGCAGCTCGACTTCCCGATCCTGTACGGGTCGGGCCGCAATGGCTGGATGGCCAACAGCCCGGATGCCTCGCACGATGTCGGCATGAAGGCGCTGTTCGAGCTGGTGCTCAAGCATGTGCCGCCGCCGGCCGTCGAAGAAGGTCCGTTCCGTCTGCTCGGCACCATTCTCGAAGCCAACAACTTCCTGGGCCGCATCATCACCGGCCGCATTGCCTCGGGCTCGGTGAAGCCGAACCAGACCTTCAAGGTTCTGTCGCGCGACGGCAAGACCGTTGAAACCGGCCGTATCTCAAAGATCCTTGCCTTCCGCGGCCTCGAGCGCCAGCCGGTGGATTTCGCCGAAGCCGGCGACATCGTCGCCATCGCGGGCATGACCAAGGGCACCGTGGCCGACACGTTCTGCGATCCCACGGTCGAGACTCCGATCCAGGCCCAGCCGATCGATCCGCCGACCGTGTCGATGTCCTTCATCGTCAACAACTCGCCGCTCGCCGGCACTGAAGGCGACAAGGTCACCAGCCGCCTGATCCGCGACCGCCTGCTGCGCGAAGCCGAAGTCAATGTCGCGCTCAAGGTGGTCGAATCCGCCGACAAGGACGCGATGGAAGTCTCGGGCCGCGGCGAATTGCAGCTCGCGATCCTGATCGAGAACATGCGCCGCGAAGGCTTCGAGCTGTCGGTGTCGCGTCCGCGCGTGGTTCTCACCAAGGACGAGAACGGCAACACGCTGGAGCCGATCGAGGAAGTCGTGATCGACGTCGATGACGAGTTCT
>CALRZK010000522.1:0-3662 GCA_943372615.1 Bradyrhizobium ivorense
TCCATCATCCCGGCCAGATCGACATCGGTGAACACCATCGAGACATTATCGCCGGACTCTTCAAGCACGAGAACGGCAGCTTCCGCGCTCTCGCATTCAATGACATCCATTTCGCTCTCTTCCAGCAACAGGCTAACGAGCGTTCGTTGCGCTTCGTCGTTTTCGACCACCAATGCGGTTGACCTGTGTGCATATCCCATGGGGAACCTCCGTGGTTGTTGCAACGGAAGGGCAATGCACGAATTCATCCGGAGTTCATCAATAAGGCGGAGTTCCCGCCTGCAATCTTTTTGAGGATGCTGTTGATCGCCGCATAAGGGGCGCTTTCAACGCCTTGATCAACTATTGCGAATTCACAGCCGCTGCTGCGCGCATCAATTGTGGCAGCAGATAAGGAGTTCCATTCTCCGAATGCGTAACCGCAACATCGATATGGAATACACGCCGAAGCAGATCGCTGGTGATCGTTTCTCCAGGCGTGCCTTCGGCGGCAATTGCGCCATCGCACATCACAACAATGCGGTCTGCAAAGCGGATGGCGAGATTGAGATCATGCAGCACTGCAATCACCGCTGTGCCATTGCGTGCGCGCTGCTGCGATGTTTCCACCAAGGCAATCTGATGCTTCAGATCCAGGCTCGATGTCGGTTCGTCCAGCATCAGCAGGCCGGGGCCTTGCGCAGCCTCGCCGCAAGCAAGCTGCACGAGGATGCGGGCGAAATGCGCGCGCTGCTGTTCTCCGCCGGACATGGTCGGCAATTCGCGATGGCGAAACGTATCGAGGCCGACTTCCGCGATCGCGTCGTCGATCAGCCTCTGCACCGCCGCGATGGGGCGATTGCCAGCGCCCATGCGAACGACTTCCTCGACCGTGAAAGGAAAGCTGACGGTGACGTGCTGGGAGAGCATTGCGCGATGCATGGCGAGATCCGCGGGCGACCATGCATCGATGCTGCGTCCTTTCAGTGCGACGGTGCCGCGCGACGGGCGCAAGTCGGCGGATAGCAGCCGCAGCAAGGTCGATTTGCCTGCGCCGTTCGGGCCGACAATGGCGACCATCTCGCCACCGCGCAGCGAGAGGTCCACATGCCGAAGAAGCGTCGCCTGTCCAAGCGAGAGCGAAACGCCCGACGCTGTGAGGAGGTCTGTCACAGTCCCACCAATCCGCGCTGCCGCAGCAGGATGAGCAGGAAGACCGGCGCGCCGACGGCTGCGGTGAGAATGCCGATCGGCATTTCTGCGGGGGCGACGATGGTGCGTGCCAGCGTATCGGCGCCGACCAGCATGATCGCGCCCAGCACGATCGAGGACGGCAGCAACAGCCGATGGCCTGGGCCGATCATCAGCCGCAACAGATGTGGCACGACGATGCCCACGAAGCCGACGACGCCGCAGATCGAGACGGCAACGCCGGTCATGGCAGAAATGATGACGATGCAGATGCGCTTGAGACGTTCCACATCGACGCCGGAATGAAAGGCTTCGGACTCGCCGAGGATCAGCACATCGAGACCGCGATGGATGAAGATCATGGCAATCATCGCAAGGGCAAAGACAGGAACGATCGTCGTCGCCTTGCTCCAGGTGGCGCCGCTCAGCGAGCCAAGCAGCCAGAAAGTGATATCGCGGAGCTGCCGGTCGTCGGCGATGAAGACAAGCAGGCCGATGCCGGCATTGGCGATGGCGGCGATGGCGAGGCCGGCGAGCAGAAAGATGGCGATCGATGTGCGCCCGCTGCGGGTGGCGATCCGGTAGAGAATGATGGTGGTCAGCATCGAGCCGAGAAAGGCCGCGAGCGGCAACAGGACAGGCTGCATGAAGTGAATGTGCTCGGCATATTTGCTGTCGCTGACGACGATGGCGGCCGCTGCCGCAAAGGCGCCGCCGCTGGAGACACCGACAAGCGCCGGATCGGCGAGCGGATTGCGAAACAGGCCCTGCATGATGGCGCCGGCAGCGCCGAGAATGCCGCCGATCATGGCAGCCACCGCAATGCGCGGTAGGCGGATCGACCACAGGATTAGCTGATCGCGGGCTTGAAACGTGTCGCCCGGGGCGGGAGCGGCAAAGCCAAGCGCGACAGGCAGGCGCGACAATGGAATGCCGGCCGCGCCGACGGTCGCCGCGAGCATAGTCGCAAGCAACAGCAGCAGAATGAGACCACTGACCACCAGCAATGCAGGCGGCCGCTGCACATGGCCTTTCGTTCGGGCGAAGGCCGTCGGCTTGATGTCTGCGAGGCTCATCTCACTGGCGACAATTGACGGTCAGCGAGGTCGGCTGAAATGTCGCGCCATCCTTCGACAGTGCGGGATCGAGCTTGAGCGCGAGATCGCGTGCGGCTGCGGCGGTGCGTGGACCGAAGCCGAGCAGATAGAGCCCGTCCATGGCGACATAGCTGTTGTTCCTGGCCGCCGGCGTCAGCGCGAAAGCGGGGCTGGCGAAGATCGCAGCCGCCTGCACCGAATCCTTGCCGCGCTCCATAACCAGGACGTGATCGGGGCGGGATGCAGCGATCGCTTCGTCGCTCATGATCTTGTAGCCATCGAAGCCCTCGGCGACGTTGGTGCCGCCGGCCAGCTTGATGATCTCATTTGCCGCAGTCTTTTGCCCCGCCACCATGGCGCGGCCATCGACCATCGACATCACGAACATCACCCGTAGCGGGGCCTTCAACTTTGCGCGCAGGTCGCGCAATGCCGAGAGGTCGGTTTCGACGGATTTGACGAGGCATTCGCCGCGCGCTTCCAGGCCGGTGACTTTGGCAACCATCCGGATCTTCTCGACCATGCCGGCTTCGGAATAGGAGTCCGGGACCATGATCAGCGGGACCTTGGCTGCATCGATGACATCGATCGTCTCTTTCGGCCCAGCACCCGCAATCGCGAGCACGAGCTGCGGATTGAGGCCAAGCACGCCTTCCGACGAGAGCTGGCGCATATAGCCGACATTGGGTTTGTCGGTCATCGCCTTCCGCGGATAGAGGCTGGTGGTGTCGATGGCCACGACTCGGTCTTCGGCGCCGAGAGCGTAAAGAATCTCGGTGACCGCGCCGCCAATCGAGACAATGCGGGTGGGATGGCCGACGGTTACGTCCCGGCCGCGTGCGTCGTGAACAACAACGTCCTCAGCGGCAGCTGCAGCGGAAAGTGCAAGGCAGCCGCTGAGTGCGGCGCATTGCAAAGCGCGGACAAGAACGCCGCGGCGGGGTGACGTAACCGGGGTCATTTGGTCAGGATCAGTTTGTTCTGGAACGTCAGACGCAGCCGATAGGTGTCGTCGCCATGCGTGATCAGCAGTTCGCGCTGGTCGGCAAACAGCTCTTTGCTGTCCATTCGATCGCCATCGACGAAGATGCTGCGTTGCGACGAAGCCTTGATGCCGGCGGCATTGCGGCTGTCGTGAGAACCCGTGTCCATCGTGTCAATCTGCCCGGTCAATAAAATGCGTCAGGCAGTTATAGGTTTTGGTAGCCGGCATCGCCAAGCACTGCAGTCTATAATCAATGTAAAGAGGCCGCAGCTCAGTTGACCGTTTCGTAACAGACCCTTAATCGAAAGTGGCGGTTTGGTGGCGGGGGTCACCAAGTCGTGTTCGTTCGCGAGCCAGCAAGCCTGCCCGTTTTTGCAGTGCCAGCCAGCCAAGATCATTGTTATTTTTAC
>CALRZK010000523.1:0-3662 GCA_943372615.1 Bradyrhizobium ivorense
GAGGGGAGAGGTAAGGAAGGAGCCTCGCCGTTAGATTTCCTTGCCGCGCTTGCGCATTTCGGCGCGGAACTGGCCGTTCACCTGTTCGGCGAACTGCTGCGCCCACTGCTGCATATAGTTCACGCTGGCGGAAATCGACTGCGGCTCCATCTGCAAAAGTTTTTGACCGAGCGGGGACTTGTAGAACGCGGCGAGATCCTTCAGCTCGGCTTCGGTGAAGTCGCTGGCATAGATGCGAGCCATCTGCTCGCCGATTTCCTTGTCGCGGCCGGCATTCGCCTGGGCGACGACCACGGCGACCTCGTTGAGGTCCTTCTGATAGTTCAGATTGCTCGAGAGCAGCGTGTCCTTGACGCGTTGGACCATGTTCGGAATAGCGTTCTGGTACATTGCCTGCGCATTCTTCATCTGAAGAATTTCCTTGGCGTAGCCGATGGCGGCCGGCGATGCCGGCTTGATCGGACGCTCGGCCGGAGCCGCAGCCTGCTGGGCGGATGCCGGCAAGGTGACGGCCACAGCGCCGAGCGCGAGGCTGGCGGATAGCAGCAGTTTCGAGAGGGTCTTCATGGCAGTCTCCTTGAGATCGCAGCCTTAGGGCCGCTCAACGACGCGAATTCCATCCGAGCCGGCGAGCACGACGGTGCGCGCGAGGCCGATAAACAGTCCATGTTCGACGACGCCCGGAATGCCGGCGAGCAGACCCGCGAGACGCGGCGCATCGGTGATGGTTCCAAGCTTGGCATCGAGAATCCAGTGGCTGCCATCGGTGACGAAAGCATGGCCGTCCTTCCCTTGCCGAACCGTCATCTCGCCGGTCAGGCCGCATTGCGCGAACACACTCTCGATGGCGCGGCGGGTAGCGCCGAGGCCGAACGGGATGACTTCGATGGGCAGCGGGAAGCGACCGAGCTTGGGCACCCACTTGCTGTCATCCGCGATGACGATCATGCGGTCGGATGCCGCCGCTACGATCTTCTCGCGCAGCAATGCGCCGCCGCCGCCCTTGATGAGGTTGAGGTCGGGATCGGCTTCATCGGCGCCATCGACGGTGAGGTCGAGATGATCGATGGCATCGAGCGTGGTCAGCGGCACGCCGCAGGCTTCGGCCTGGATGCGGGTGGCCTCCGAAGTCGGCACGCCGATGACCTTGAGGCCTGATTTCACGCGCTCGCCGAGCAGATCGACAAAATGCTTGGCGGTCGAGCCGGTGCCGAGGCCGAGCTTCATGCCGTCCTGCACCTGTTCCAGCGCCTTGGCGGCAGCCTGTCGTTTCAGCTCGTCCATATTAATAGCAGCGGCAGTCCCTGTTGGCATATACCCGCCGGAGCGGGAGGCGCGGCATATCTAGCGACGTTTGGGGGGCAGGAACAGGGTGCAAGGCGTGCAATCAGGGGATGGCAGTTCCTCTTGCAGGATCGCCTCCGTCCCGGTAGCGATCCCCGCATGACCAAAGCCCCCCTCGTCGTTTTCGACCTCGACGGCACCCTCGTCGATACCGCCCCTGACCTGATCAGCGCCCTCAACCACGTGCTGGCCCGTGAGGGCCTCGCGCCAGTTCCGCTGGAATCAGCGCGAAAAATGATCGGCCAGGGCGCGCGAAAACTGATCGAGCGCGGGCTGGAGGTCGAGGGCCGCGAGATGACGCCGGCGGAAGTGACCAAACTGACCGCCGATTTCATCGACTTTTACGCCGAGCATATCGCCGATGAGTCGCGCCCGTTCGAGGGTCTGATCGAAGCTCTCGATACACTGGAAGCCAAGGGATACCGCTTCGCGGTCTGCACCAACAAGCTGGAATGGCTGTCGAAACGGCTGCTGGAAAAACTTGGCCTCACCGCCCGATTCGCCGCCATCTGTGGCGCGGACACCTTTGGCGTCGCCAAACCCGATCCGGTGATCCTGCAGCAGACGGTCGCCAAAGCCGACGGCGAGATGTCGGCGGTGGTCATGGTCGGCGATGCCGGGCCGGATGTCGGCGTGGCGCGCCGCGCGAATATACCGGTCATCGGCGTCACTTTCGGCTATACGGATATCCCGATTGCGGAGCTGAAGCCGGACGTGGTGATCGATCACTTCCGCGATTTACCCGCGACGGTTGAGCGGCTGGTTCCCGTCAAGAGCGCATAGCCCGTTCTGGCGACTGCGCTTTTCCGGCTTCTCCACCAACGAATTAACCATCTATTAACTATCACGCGCCGGCTGGTTGCGTCATTGGACCCACACTCCTATTGTCGGGTTTGGGGACTGCGGCAAGCCGCGAAAGTAACGGATTCAACTATGCGTCGAGTATTCCTATTGACGGCAGCGGGCCTGAGCCTCGCTGGCTGCTCCTCCTTCTCCATGGATGCCTTCAAGTCGGCACCGGAGCCGGTTACCGTCCAGTTCGAATCGACGCCGCCCGGCGCCGAAGCGAAGACGTCGGTTGGCCCGGCCTGCACCACGCCCTGCTCGCTGCCGATCGTGACCGAGGGCGATTTCAGCGTGACCTTCACGCTGCCCAAGTTCCAGCCCGCCACCGTTCCGGTGACGGTGACCCGCGTTCCCGCGGAGTTCGCCTCGCCCGCGCGCACCGTGGTCGATCCGAGCCCGGTTGCCGTCGAATTGCAGCCGGCAGTCTCACCGCGCAAGGCTCGCAAGGCCGCCAAGAAGCGCGCCGCTGCACCTGCTCCGGCAGCGGAAGAAGCTGCCCCCGCAGCAGGCTCGCCCTTCCCGGCTCCGCGTTAAAGTTTGGCGATCGGCGGATCGCAAAATGCAATCCGCCGATAAGCTCCACTAATGACCTGATCTGGCTTACGATTGCTGTATCGCAATTGTGCCCCGCGCTTTGCATGATTACATTATGACGAGCGGCAGACTTGCCGCCCATCGCATGCAGCAAGGCGTTTGAATGTCGGTCACCGATCTCATTCCTGCACAGACCTCCTCCGCCATGACCGATCCCTTCGGTCGGCGGATCAGCTATCTGCGCGTCTCGGTGACGGATCGCTGCGACCTGCGCTGCTTCTACTGCATGTCCGAAGACATGACCTTCCTGCCGAAGGCCGACCTGCTGACGCTGGAAGAACTCGATCGTCTCTGCTCCGCCTTTGTCGCCAAGGGCGTGACGAAGCTGCGCCTCACCGGTGGCGAACCATTGGTGCGCCGTAACGTCATGGGCCTCGTGCGCTCGCTGTCGCGCCACCTGAAGAGCGGAGCACTGAAGGAACTGACGCTCACCACCAATGGCTCGTTGCTATCAAAATATGCCGACGAGCTTGCCGATTGCGGCGTGAAGCGGATCAATGTTTCGCTCGATACGCTCGACGCCGACAAGTTCAAGACCATCACGCGTTGGGGCGACATCGCCAAAGTGATGGCGGGTATCGACGCCGCACAGGCGGCGGGCATCGCTGTGAAGATCAATGCCGTCGCACTCAAGAACCTCAACGAGGACGAAATCCCGGCGCTGATGGAATGGGCGCATGGCCGAGACATGGCGCTGACGCTGATCGAAGTGATGCCCATGGGAGATATCGGCGAAGGTCGCATCGACCAGTATCTGCCGCTGTCACTTGTGCGTAGCCGCCTGGCCAATAACTACAACCTCACCGATCTGCCGGACGACACGGGCGGCCCTGCCCGTTATGTCCGCGTCGCCGAGACCGGCGGCAAGCTCGGCTTCA
>CALRZK010000524.1:0-3660 GCA_943372615.1 Bradyrhizobium ivorense
TGATCGCGTCGCTCAACTATACCGGAGGCACCACCGGCCGCGCCAAGGGCGTGCTGCGTTCGTCCGGCGCGATGGCGGCAATGGCGGCCAGTGTGCTCAGCGAATTCGAATTGCCCAGCATTCCGCGCTATCTCGCAGTGGCGCCGATCAGCCATGTGTCGGGTACCAATGTTGTGCCGACGCTGCTGCGCGGCGGCACCGTGCATCTGCTCGACAAGTTCGATCCGGAAGTCCTGCTCGCCACCATCGCGAAGGAGCGGATCAATTTTACGCTGATGGTACCCACCATGATCTATGGCGTGCTCGATCATCCCGGCATCGACAAGCATGATCTGTCGTCGCTCGAACTCTTGCTGTACGGCGCCTCGGCGATGTCGCCGAACCGGCTGCGCGAAGGGATCGAGCGGCTGGGGCCCGTGTTCTCGCAGCTCTATGGCCAGACCGAATGCTATCCGATCGCCACGCTGCCGAAGCGCGACCATGACCTGAAGCGGCCCGAACTGTTCGAGGCCTGCGGCTTCCCGACTGCGATCTGCCAGGTGCGGCTGCTCGACGACGATAACAATGATGTCGAACCCGGCCAGCCCGGCGAGATCTGTGCGCGCGGGCCGCTGGTGATGGCGGAATACTGGAAGCAGCCGGAACAGACCGCGCAGGCGCTGGCCGGCGGCTGGCTGCATACCGGCGATATCGCGCGGGCGGACGAGCAAGGCCGGCTCTATATCGTCGATCGCAAGAAGGACATGATCGTCTCCGGCGGCTTCAACGTCTATCCGCGCGAGATCGAGGACGCGCTGTCCGCGCATCCGGCGGTGGGCATGGCCGCGGTGATCGGCGTACCCGACGAAAAGTGGGGCGAGAGCGTGTTCGCGCTGGTGGTGCGCCGGCGGGACAGCAATGCGTCGGAGGAGGAACTGATCGCGCTGGTGAAGGAGCGCAAGGGCAGTCTCCACGCCCCCAAGCAGATCGCCTTTGTCGATGCGCTGCCGCAGACGCCGCTCGGGAAGATCGACAAAAAGGCGATCCGGGCGACGTACTGGTCGGATCAGAAACGGCAGGTGGGCTGACGCGCGAATGCTGCTTTGCGATGCAACCGTGTCGCCTTTTTGTTCGTCACGCTGCATTCACAAACGGCTTTGCGGGATGTATTTGGGGGGCAACTGTTCTGGTATGCCACCAACCCTACGAGGACCATCATGCGTGACTTCATGGCCGTTGCCCGTTCCGTTGCCGTTGCCGAACACGGGATGGCCGCAACCTCCCACCCGCTGGCGACGCTCGCTGCGGTTGAGATGCTGAAGTCGGGTGGCAATGCCATCGATGCGGCGCTGGCCGCGGTGGCCGTGCAATGCGTGGCCGATCCGGCCATGACCGGCATCGGCGGCGACTGTTTCGTGCTCTATTCGCCCAAGGGCGGCGCCCCGATCGCGCTGAACGGGTCCGGCCGCACCCCGGCCAAGATCGATTCCGAGAAATACGCCAATAGCGGCCAGCGCGACATTCCGGAAACCTGCGTCGAGACCGTCACCGTGCCCGGCGCCATCGATGCCTGGTGCACGCTGAGCAAGGATCACGGCTCCAAGCCGCTGGCCGAGGTTTTTGCTGCAGCCATCGATGCCGCCGAGAACGGCTTCATCATCACGCCGCGTGTGGCGATGGACTGGGCCAAATGGCGCCGCAAGCTGGAAGCCCATGCAGACTGCGCCGCGCAATATCTGCCGGGCGGTCATGCGCCTGCCGTGGGCGACAAGCGCGTGCAGCCGGCACTTGCTGCGACGCTGCGCCGTGTCGCGCGCGAAGGCCGCAACGGCTTCTATCAGGGCCAGGTGGCGGACGACATCATCACCACGCTGCGCGCGGTCGGCGGCGCCCATGAGGCCGACGATTTCGACGCACAGCGCTCGGATTACGTGACGCCGATTTCGACCAGCTATCAGGGCCACGACGTCACCGAAATTCCGCCGAACGGCCAGGGCCTCGCCGCGCTGATGATCATGCGCATCATGGCCGGCTACAACATCAAGAGCCTCAGCGAAGCCGATCGTATCCATGTGCTCGCCGAAGCGACCAAGGCGGCCTATCGCACCCGCGACGCCTATTTCTGCGATCCCGCTGTGGCCAAGACCGATGTCGAGCGCTTCCTGTCCGACAAGTTCATCGGCGATCTCCGCGCCAAGATCGACATGAAGAAGGCCTCGCGGGAAGAGGAATGGGATTCCGTGATCCACAAGGACACCGTGTATCTCACGGTGGTGGACCGCGACCTCAACGCGGTGTCGTTCATCAATTCGCTGTTCGGTCCGTTCGGTAGCGGCATCTATGCCAAGAAGTCCGGCGTGCTGCTGCATCACCGCGGCTGGAGTTTTCGCGCGGCACCGGGCCATGTGAACTCGCTCGGCCCGCGCAAGCGCCCGATGCACACGATCATTCCGGGCATGCTGATGAAGGACGGTCGCGCGCTCATGCCGTTCGGCGTGATGGGCGGGCATTATCAGGCCACCGGCCATGCGCAATACATGTCCAACGTGCTCGATCTCGGCATGGACATCCAGGAAGCCGCCGAGGCGCCGCGCTCCTTCGCGACCAATGGCGTGCTGCAGGTCGAGAACACGATCCCGGAGGCCGTGCGCAACGAACTCGCCGCGCGCGGCCACAAGCTGCAGATGATGGAAGCCGGCATCGGCGGCGCCCAGGCGATCCAGATCGACTACAAGCGCGGCGTGCTGCTCGGCGCATCGGATCATCGCAAGGATGGCATGGCGCTCGGGTTCTGAGGAACTTGTAGGATGGGTTGAGCGCAGGCGCGAAGCGCCGAAGCGAAAACCCATCGGCGGAGTTCGCCGCAACGACGGAATGATGGGTTTTCGCTCCGCTCAACCTATCCTACGCTCCGAGTTCCCACGGGAACTTTTCAACATAAGCCTGCGTTTGGTTGGGTATCCCCATGACGCAGGTCTTTCATTGTGCAGTCCACGGCCATCCTCGAAAAAGCGCGTCCGCAGACGGACAGCATCATCGCGGAAGGCCGGACGGTCTGGCGCCACGTGGCGTGCCGCCGCGCCACAGTGCTCAATGATGCCGCGAACTATTTTCTCGCGTTGCGCCGTTGCCTGATCGAAGCCGAGCGCTCAGTCCTCGTCGTCGGGTGGGACGTCCACAGCCGCACGCCGCTGGTCGGCCCCGATGGCGCAGCAGATGATGGTTATCCCGACGAGTTCGGCCCGTTTCTGCATGCGCTGCTCGCCGAGAAGCCGGAGCTGCGCATCCATCTGCTGATCTGGAATTCGCCGGTGATCTATGCCGGCGAGCGCGAATGGTTTCCGTCCGCAAAGTTCAGCGTACCGAACAGTGATCGGCTGATCTTCTGCTACGACGACTGCCTGCCCACTGGCTCGGCGCAGCATCAGAAGATCGTCGTCGTCGATGACAGTATCGCCTTCTCCGGCGGGCTCGATCTCACCATCCGTCGCTGGGACAGCGATGAGCATCGCGCCAATGATCCGAAACGCATCGATCCCGCGGGTGAGCCATATCCGCCGTTTCACGATGTGCAGATGATGGTGGACGGCGAGGCCGCGCGTTGCCTTGCCGAGCTTGTGCGTCAGCGCTGGGCCTGCGCCAATTGCGGCGCGGCGCCGGAGATCGGCGTACAGCGCCTCA
>CALRZK010000525.1:0-3647 GCA_943372615.1 Bradyrhizobium ivorense
CTGCGCGACTTATTATCGCGCATTCCCAAATGCGCTACGACGATCTTAACCAGCAGCAAAAAGCGACCTTGGACGGCGGATGGCTTTGGCAGCTCGTTCAACAAGGCGAAAATCGACGCCAAAATGGCTGACCGAGATCTTCACTTTAATGACCTACGTGGCACCGCTGCCACCAAGTTCTACATCGCGGATTTTAGCATTCGCGAGATCGCCGAAACGATGGCTTGGGAAGAAGAGTCGGTCGACAGAATTATCCGCCGTTATGTCGGTCGCAATGCGGCGATCAAAGCGAGAATCAGGAAGTTGGAGCCTAGACAGTGAACATATTCAGCAAAACCGACAGCAAAACTGTACGTCAAAAACCGGCTAAGTGCTGGAGCGGACGGAGGGAATCGAACCCTCGTATGCAGCTTGGGAAGCTGCCGTTCTACCATTGAACTACGCCCGCATGCCCTCTGATCTAGCCGAGGATCGGTGATCCGCCAAGGGGCGCTCGGTCGTAGGATGGGTAGAGCGAAGCGAAACCCATCATTCCGTCGCTGCGGCAGGCTCGGCCGATGGGTTTCGCTGCGGCGCTGCCGCGCCTTCGCTCTACCTATCCTACAGGCAGAATAGGAGAGTATCCGCGCACCTGCAATTTCCAGTTGGCGAAAACCGTTGGCCTGCTAACATCTGAGTCGGGATGGCTGGGCAGGGATATACGACCTTCGACACGACGGTCGGCCGCTGCGGAATCGCGTGGAGCGAGGCCGGGATCGTCGGCGTCCAGCTGCCCGAGGCGCGCGAGTTGGATACGCGCCGCCGCCTGCTGCAGCAATATCCCGAAGCGCGCGAATGGCGGCCGCCGGCCGAGGTGCAGTTTGCCATCGACGGCATCGTGGCGCTGCTGAACGGCAAGGCCGTCGATCTCTCCGATATCCCGCTCGACACCTATGACATCCCGGAATTCAATTGCCGGGTCTATGAAGCGATCCGCCGGATCCCGCGCGGCGAGACGCGCACCTATGCCGATATCGCGATCCATCTCTATGTGAGTGGGGCCGTCAATGCCGTGTCCAATGCGGTGGCGCGCAATCCGTTCGCGATCATCGTGCCCTGTCATCGCGCGCTGGTGAGCGTCGGGCAGACCTCGGGCTTTGCCGGCAATGCCGGGATCGTGACCAAATCGCGGCTGCTGTCGATCGAAGGCGCGCTGTCGGGGCGGGCGACAAATCTGTTTGATGCGCTCCTGTCCGTTGCCCCGTCGCGCCCGCAGGGCTAGTTTTCGCGGATGCAGGCGAGAACGCTTTTCCAGGGCAGCGGCATCACCGTGATGGACTATCGCTGTACGGCGGGGCCGGGCGATGTGCCGTTTGCCGAGCAGCATGCGAGCCACTCGATCTCCTATGTGCGCAAAGGCAGCTTTGGTTGTCGCTGCCGCGGCCGTTCGCATGAGCTGGTCACCGGCGCCGTGCTGATCGGGGCGCCCGGCGAGGAATATATCTGCCATCACGAACATCATGCGGGCGGCGATGAGTGCCTGTCCTTTGCCTTTGCGCCCGAGGTAATCGATCGCATCGGCGATGACCTCTCGGTATGGCGGCAGGGCAGCGCGGCGCCGCTGGCGGAGCTGATGACGCTGGGCGAGCTGGCGCAGGCGGTGGCGGGCCAGCACAGCGATCTCGGCTTCGACGAGATAGGCCAGGCCTTTGCGGCGCGGCTGGTGAATGTAGTCACTGGCAAGGTGCGCAGGCAGGCGGCGATCAGCGCCCGCGATCGTCGTCGCGCGGTGGAGACCGCCATGTGGATCGCGATGCATTCGACTGAGGAGATCGATCTCGATGCTGCGGCTGATCAGGCTGGTGTCAGTCCGTTTCATTTCCTGCGCATGTTCCGCGATGCGCTCGGCGTGACGCCGCATCAATATCTGGTGCGCTCGCGGCTGTGCCATGCGGCGCGGCTGCTGGTGGAAAGCGACAGCGCGATCACCGATATCGCCTTCGATGTCGGCTTCGGCGATCTCTCAAACTTCGTGCGCAGCTTTCACCGCGCGGCCGGTGTGTCGCCACGCGCATTCCGGCAGGTTTCCAAGGGCAGCCGCAAGATTTTCCAAGAACGGCAGGCTCTGCATTGATAGGTCCGGTCCGGCTCTTTTGAGGAGACGGACATGGCTTCCATCACCAAGACGGTTTCACTCGACGCACCCGCTGGCGAGGTCTGGGCGGCGGTGGCGGATTTCGGCGCGCTGCATACGCGGCTGGTGCCGGGTTTCGTCACGGATACAAAGGTCGAGGGCGATGTGCGCATCGTCAGTTTCGGCAATGGCACGGTGGCGGAGGAGACGCTGGTCGATTGCGACCATGCACGGCGACGCTTCGTCTATGCCATCAAGAACGAGCGTATCACGCAACATAGCGCCACGGTGCTGGTGGTGGCGGATGGGCCTGATCGTTGCCGGCTGGAATGGAGCGCGGATCTGCTGCCGAACGAGATCGCGGGCTATGTGAGCACGCAGATGGATCTCGGCCTTGCGGCGATGGCCAATCACTTTCGGACGATGTCGCGTTAGGACAGCGCGGGCCGGATCGCGGGCACCGGCCCGGATTTCGGCCCCCAGCGCGTCAGCACCACGCTGAGCACGGAGAGCAGGCCGAGCAGCACCATGGACGCGGCGGCGAGCCAGAAGAAGCTGGTGGCCGGCGCGTCGATGGACAGCAGATACCAGCCACCAGCGCAGACGAAACCGAGCCGGGCCGTTTGCGCCAGCACGGGGCCGAGCACCTTTGCGGCGCCTTGCGAGGAGAAGTAGCTCACCGTGGCGAGGCCGAGAAAGGCATACATCGGCGCGCAGGTGGCGAGATAGGTGCGGCTCGCTTCGCGCACGCCGGGGTCATTGGTGAACAGGTTGACCCATACATGGGGATAGATCGCGATCAGCGTGCCGAGCAGGCCGACCACGCCGAAGGCAATGGCGCAACCGGTCCAGGCGACGCGCCGTGCACGGCTGATGCGCCCGGCGCCGATCGCCATGCCGACGATGGGCACCGAAGCGATGCCGACGGCGAAAGCCAGCGTGGTCAGCATGAATTCAAGCCGCGCGCCGATGCCATAGCCGGCCAGCACTTCTGTGCCGTAATGCGCGAGCATGTGGGTGAAGATCAGCAGGGTCAGCACGCCCTGCAGCGGGTTGAAACAGGCGATGGCGCCGACTTTCAGGATGTCGAAGAACATGCCGCGCTGAATCTTGAAGCCGTTCAGCGTTGGGCACACCCGGGCGCGGCCGGAGAATACGTACCAGCCCATCACGCCGGCGCCGATGGTGAAGGCCGTGAGCGTACCCATGGCAACGCCGGGCATGCCGAATTGCGGGATTGGGCCAAGGCCGAGACCCAGTGTGCCGCCGAGCACGATCTGCAATCCCGCCGATGTGGTCTGCATGGCGGAGGGCATCTTCATGTTGCCGGTGCCGCGCAGGATCGCCGCAAAAGTATTCATCAGCCAGGGAATGATGCCGCCGGCAAAGAAGATGGTGATGTAGCCGAGCGCCTGGCTCAGCACATTGCCGCGGCCGCCGAGCAGCTGCAGCAGCGTTGATCCAAAGGTCAGCATGCCCACGGTGAAGGTGAGGCCGAAACAGGCGCCGATCAGCAGCGCGTGGCCGGCCAGCG
>CALRZK010000526.1:0-3644 GCA_943372615.1 Bradyrhizobium ivorense
GCCCTGTATTTGCCACAATTCTTAACGGGGAGTTAAGGGGGGTGTGATGCATCAGGTGCCGAATTCGTCGAGAGAGAATTCATGGTGGGGCAAATTGCTGTGTCTTTCCGCTCCCCTGCTTGGACTGATGATGTCGGGTTGTCTCTCGATCGAGGGCGGTCCTCCCCGATTATTCAGCGTGGCAGAAGAGGCCGACGTCGCGCGAGTACGAGTAAGAGGCTGGGAGGAAACTTATTACAATGTGCCTCCAAACAAGGCCGTCAGAAATGAGATCATTGCTGCGCGCATGCGGGAGATCGATTCATTTTACTATTCTTTTGAAGCCTCGCTGATTCGGGAGCGCCAAGAAGTTGGCTTGGTAAGTACAATTATTAGCATTGGTCTTTCGGGCGCAGTTCCGCTGGTCTCTGCGGTCGCAACAAAGAACATTCTGGGCGCTGCCTCAAGTGGACTTCAAGGCGCCACAAAAGCGTATAGCGACGAAGTTCTATTTCAGAAGACCGTTCAAGTTTTGGCCACGCAGATGCGTGCGCGTCGCGCAATTGTGGCGTCGGATATTGTCACTCGCATGAGAACGCTGGATGTGGCGACTTATCCACTTTCGATGGCAAACAGTGATCTCGACGAGTATTATGCGGCGGGGACAATCGCTGGCGCGCTTATTGAGGTGCAGAAGACCGTTAGCGCGGAAGCGAAGATCGCAGAAGATGCCAAGGCTAGTGTCATTGATGTGACCTTCGTTTCTAACGCGTCAACTACTGAACTTAGCACATGCCTGAAGAAGGCTGGAGCTCGATCTGCACTTATCGCACTGCTCAAGCCCGCGAGCAGCGCGACTTTATACCGCTTAACAATTGATGCTGCAGCAGAGGCAGAGAGAAAAGATCTGCTAGCACGAGCGAAATCTGCCGGTGTCTGTTGAGTGAATAATGCCTAACGATTGGAGATGCCATGCCAACGATTTCTTCTGAAGTTACCCCTGGTCATGTGCTTCAGACAGTTGAGTCTGCGCTCAATGCCGGTGCGACGGAAGTCGTTGTTCAAAAACTAACCAATGGGAAATTTCGTATTAGAGCGACTTTTCCAGACTGATTATTGAATCTCTATGGCATGCGATAGACTTGAGCGTCCTGAGAAACGGCGCGCGCCGGATCGGGAGCTAATCACATGACCCGCATTCTCACTGCCGGAGCGACTGGGCTCGTCGGTCGCTTGGTTCTCGAAAAGACGCTTGCCGACTCTCGCATCTCACGCGTGATCGCCCCAACCCGGCGCCCGCTCGCGGCGCATCCTAAACTCGACAATCCGCTGGTGGATTTCGATCAACTTCCGAACGAGGCCGACTGGTGGCGCGTCGATGGGGTGATCTGTGCGCTCGGGACAACGCGGGCCAAGGCCGGCTCCGATGCCGCATTTCGCATCGTCGATTACGACTATCCGCTAGCCGTCGCACGGCTGGCGCATCGCCACGGCGCCACGCGCTTTGCGCTGAATTCATCGCTTGGCGCCGATGCAAAGTCGCGGCTGCTCTATTCGCGCACGAAAGGGGAGGTCGAGGCGGCGATCAAGGCGATCGGCTTTGCGTCGCTGACGATCGTCAGGCCCGGCCTAATCGGCGGCGAGCGGGATGAATTTCGCCTGGGCGAGCGGATCGCTGCGGTCGTTCTGGGAGCGCTGGGGCCATTGTTGCCGCGCCGCTACCGGATCAGCCCTGCGGACAAAATCGCAGATGCGCTGATCGAGGCGGCTGTTGCAGGCCCGTCAGGCGTTAACCTGATCGAGGCGGAGCTGCTTGCGGGCTGATCTCAGCGCGTGGTGATCGACCGCGTCTGCGCCGGCGCAGCCACACCCGTACTCCCCGTCGCATCCGATACCCGCGCCTGTCCGCGTGAATTCATCTGCGTGTCGATCTGGTCACGGGCCTTCTCGAAGCCCGCAAGCATCGGGCCTTCCAGCGAACGGCCGCGCGGCAGACGCACGCGCATCGGATCGACGAAGCGGCCATTGACCAGGATTTCGTAATGCACATGCGCACCGGTCGAAAGACCGGTGGAGCCGACAAAGCCGATCACCTGGCCCTGACGGACGCGCTTGCCAGGCTCCATGCCCTTGGCATAGGCCGACATATGGCCATAGGCGGTCTCGTAGCCGTTATTGTGCTTCACGCGGATATATTTGCCGTAGCCGCCTTCCCAGCCGACCTTCTCGATCGAACCGTTGCCCGAGGCGAAGATCGGCGTGCCGTAAGGCGCCGACCAGTCCACGCCCGTATGCATCTTGGTGTAGCCGAGGATCGGATGGCGGCGACCGCCGAAGCCAGAGCGCATGATGGCGTTGTTGACGGGCTTGCGGACCAGGAACTTCTTCGCGCTCTTGCCGGTCTCGTCATAGAAGTCGACGACAGAGTCGTCGTCGGTCTTGAAGCGGTAGTATTTCTTGGTTTCGCCGCCGACGGTGAGCGAGGCGAACAGCACCTCGTTGCGGTCGGGATTGGCGGAGCCTTCGTCTTCGCTGGCGAAGAACACGTCGAACGAGTCGCCGGGCTGCACGCGGCGCTGGAAATCGACATCGTAGGAGTAGATCTTGATCATGTCCTCGATGACGGTGGCCGGCACCTTGTTGCGCAGCGCCGTCTCGTAAATGCTCTGATAGAGGCGGACGCCGGTGCCGTCGTCCTCTTCCTCGTCCTCTTCATTGGGAGCTGCGACCTGCGTCGCCGTATTCATGGTGGCGACATCGACGGCGACATATTTGCCGAGATCCGACAGCGCGGCGATGGCCTCGACGGTCGAGTCGGTGGCGACGACGACGCGATAGGGCATCAGCCGCTGGCTGGGGCCGGCCGGCGCCATCAGGATGCGCCGTTTCTGGCCTTCGCGAAGGCCGCCATCGCGCCCCTTGGCGCCGAGCGTCGCGGCGATCTGGCGGGCTTCCTCATAGGAAGCGCCCTGGTCGCGCAGGATCATCGGGACGGTTTCGCCCTTCTTGACGATATGGACGCGCTCGCCGGTGGGGTTGCCGCCGGTGATCTGGTCCTTCGTCTTGGCGAGCAGCGTGACGTTTTCCGGGACGATGCGGGTCTCGAAGCCCGCATAGGGGTCGGCCACATTGCCTTCGGCGGCATAGGCCATCTTCATTTCGCTGCCGGCGCCGCTGTAATCCTGCGTGCCGCCCATGGAGGCATAACGCACGCCGCTCTGGCCGCGCCAGTTCGAGGCGTCGCGCACGCGCATCAGCACTTCATCGATGGAGACCGATGCGGCCGTCGCGAGCTTGGCTTTGGGAAGAACCTGCGCGAGATCGCGGGTGATGAAGGAGACTTCGGCATCCGGCTCGGCGGTCTCGGTGGTGTTGCTGGCGTCTTCCGCCGTTGGCTGCGCGCCGCCGACATCGGTCAGCAGGCGCTGCGCATTGAAAGCCGGGACCTTGGCGGAGAGATCACTCGTCGCCATCACCAGATTGCCGGAGATTTTGACATAAGGCCGCACGCGCATGACGTCGCGATTGCCGACGCGGGTGACGGTGGAGACACGAAACACCTGACGCGCGGCGGACGCTTCGCTCGGCGGCGGCAGGCGATCGGCTTTATGCAGGCTGGCTTGCTTGTCGGCGGATGTCACAGCGCCACGTAGCGCGCTTTCCAC
>CALRZK010000527.1:0-3628 GCA_943372615.1 Bradyrhizobium ivorense
TCATGGGCTAACAGGTCGACCACGTTGCGCTGGGTGAGCAATTCGCCGTCATAGCCGAACAGCGCTTCGGCGCTGCGGTTGCAGGAATTGATATTGCCTTCGGCGTCGAACATCACGACACCTTCGGCCATGGTGTCGAGGATCGCGGCGAGGTCTTCCGCATCGACATGGCCGGCTGGGAGCGGCTCTTCCGATACGGGCTCTGGCGTGATGGCGGGAGCAGCCACTTCGACTTGAGGTGGCGCGAAGATCAGCGCATGGGCAGGCTCAGCGTCCCAAGTGATGGCATGCAGCCGCGCGGATGCCGGCTTGCGCAGCGCGCCGTCGTCAGCCTTGTCATTGGCCGAGATCGTCACCATGGTGCCGCCATCGGATGCGCTCGATGCCGCCGAGACGTCCGGCTCGACCTGCAGCGTGTCGAGGCCGCCGGCGTCTTCCAGCGCTGCGAGGGTCGGGTAGTTCATCTGCGCGAGGAAGGCGGGATTGGCATAGACCAGGCGATCGAGGCGATAGATCAGCACGCCCACCGGCATCAGGTCGAGCAGCATGCGGTCGCGTCCCATCTCGCCGCGTGGGGCCGCGGGTGGCGTGGTCAACCACGTCGCTGGAGCGTCGGCCTCATTGTCCGAAGGATCGATCGCTTCTGCAGGCGCCATCGCCGAAACGGCGATCAGGCCGGTCTCGGATTCCAGACGCGCCGAAAGCTGACGTGCGAGCTCGTTGAATGCGCTGTTCTCGCCCGGCGACAGTGCCGGCGATTTCGGATCGCCTGGTCGGAACTGAACGACGTTTTCGGGTGGCTGCACGGCGGAGTTCGCTTCGCTGGTCTGTGTGGGTTCGGTCGATACTGGCTCTGAAATGGGTGCGTCTGGTGGCGTGATCAGTTTGTCGATGGGGTCGTCAACCGGTCCGGCCTGCGCCACATCGGCCGAGAGTGGCCGCGGTGGCGGATTCTCCGGAGGCTTTGGATGCTGCAGCTCGATCAGGCGGTTCATGCCGTCGAGATCGCGGCAGATGCCGAAGCCGCGATAGCCGGCGGGCTGGCGGTTGCGATCTTGCAGCGGTAGCGCGGAGAGTTCGACGGCAAGACGGCCGCCATCATCCACCGGCCAGAGCAGCGTGACGCCGCTCCAGGTCTGGCGGGTTGCGAGCGCCTGCGCGAAGCGATGATCGGGATCGAGTGTGTATGCGGCGGAGATGTCGCTCCACTTGCGGCCGGACATCGCCGCTGACTGCGGGCCGATCAGGCGCTTGAAGTCATCGGAGTCGACGGTGAATGTGTCATCGGCATCGAGCTGCCAGACGAAGCGCAGGGGCGCCGTGCGTGGCGCGAGTGCCGACGGTGTTTCGGGCGCTGGCTGATCGACGATGGCTTCTGCTGCAGTCGGAGCAGGGGCTGCCAAAACAGGTTCAGGCTCAGCCGTCGCAGCAACAGCGAACAGTTCTTCGAACGTATCGTCGGCGTGAGTCTCGCGCGCCTGTTCGGCAGGCGCCAATGCCGGATCGACTTCAACGACATCCGCCAGCAATGCTGTGGCGGGTGTTGCTGTGTGGTTTTCGTCATGCGGCGTATCAGCCGCGAGTTCTTCTTCACTCGGCGCGGGATGCACGGCGCCCGGTGCGATCAGCGCGACAAGACCGACATCGCTGCCGCTGCCGACACGCTGCAGCACCATGCGACCAAAACCGATCGGCGTTTCTGCGCGGCCATCCTTCAGTGCGTGATCGCGGGCTGCATTGAGTCCGGCGTCATTGAGATTACGGAAGCCGAGCAATGCGCGGGCGGTGTCGCTGGCGCCGACAAACAGGCCATCGCGCGCAAAGGCGGCGATCGGCGTGTCGATGCCGTCGGTGAGATTTTGCAACCGCTCCATCAGCGGCATGCCGCGGCCGGCAATCGTATCGGCTGCGATGATGAGCAGGCCGGCTTCGCCATCGGCAAAGTCGAGCCGCGTGCAGGCACAGGTCATCAGCCCGCCGAGTGCAGCACCAAAACCGCGCAGCCGCTCGAGCCGCGTGGTGTCGCTGAGTTGCAGACGATGTGCGAGCTGCGCGATCTGGCGGCGATGCGTATCGGCGGCGCCGAAGTCGCGCGCAGCGAGATCGGCTGCGTTGCGGGCGCCGAACAGTTTTGCGCCGACCGGGTTCGCCCACAGCACCTTTGTGCCGTCGAGCGACCACAGCCAGGCCGGCTGGGCGCTGGTGGCGTGCATGGCGAGCCGTGCATCACCGACACCCCGCAACTGACTTTTCGCACTGCTCATTGGCACTTCATGGCTGAGTCGCCGGAGCTCTGCCTCGTTCGAACGGTATTATCCGGCGGGCAAACGGCAACATGCTTAATACTTCGTTAGTATCGCGCGCGGGCGCGGTGAGGTCCATGTCTGCGGGCACTTCCCACAGGCCTAAGCGACAACAACGTTAATTTGAGGTCCAAGTTCTTGACCGCGCTGAACCAATCGCCGCAGCCCGGCATTGAATGTTGCAAATGAATGACAAAGGTCCACGATGGCACTTCGCCATGAATGCGCCTTGCGTCATAACGGCGATGCCAAGCATGGCTAGGCTGCGAGCGGATGCACAAAGGCGGGACTTTGGCGTCTCGTCCGTGATCAGGGAGAGGGACATGACCGAGAACAAGTTCGAATTTCCGAAAGAAATGCGTGCAATGGCCGAGGCCAGCTTCGATCAGGCCCGCCAGGCCTTCGAAAAATTTGTGTCGAGCGCCCATAGCGCCGCGGCCACCATCGAGACGCGCGGCGAAAGCGCCCGCGCCAGCGCCAAGGATGTCAGCGCCAAGGCCATCAGCTACGCCGAAGCGAATGTTGCAGCCTCGCTCGATCACGCCCAGAAACTGCTCCAGGCCAAGGATCTCGGCGATGTCATGCGCCTGCAAAGCGAATATGTGCAGAATCAGATGAAGTCACTGGCCGAACAGGCGAGCGAAATGGGCCAGATCGTCAGCCGCGCCGCCATGGACGCTGCCAAGCCCAATAGCTGAAAAGCAGCCTAATAGCTAAGCAATTTAGGTTTTTTATCGGCCGATTTGGGCATCATATGCACTCAAAGGTCGTGCGCGCATGCGTTTTGTGACGTATGCGCGCATTTTTCGCTTGCATGTGCAATTTTGCAATGCAATATTGTGTTGCATCGCAACAAATTCGACATGATATTGCGATAGTTAAGATCATGCGCTGCTTATTCATGAGGCGCACACGATGCTTCCCGTTGGTCCATTCTCGGCAACGATGCCGGTTTGTGATCTGCGGTCTGTGACTTCACCCCGATATTTATCGTTACGAAGGATGCACGTTATGGCTGACCAGATCGATCCGTTCTCCTCCTCCGTTATCCCGTTCCAGCTTCCGGAGCAGGTCCGCGCTTTTGCCGAAAAGGGCGTCAACCAGGCACGTGAAGGCTACGCCAAGTTCAAGGATGCGGCCGAGACCCACAACAGCACCGTGGAAGCCGTGTTCAACACCGCGACCAAGGGCGCTGCCGAAGTGTCGACCACTCTGCTCGACATCGCCAAGACCAACACCAATGCCGGCTTCGATTTCGCCCAGTCGCTGATCGGCGTGAAATCGCCGTCGCAGGCGTTCGAACTGTGGTCGGGCTTTGCCAAGAG
>CALRZK010000528.1:0-3625 GCA_943372615.1 Bradyrhizobium ivorense
ATAGCTGTCCGGCAGCTCCCAGATGCGGTTGGCGCGGGTGCCGGTTTCGGTCTCGAAGGTCATCAGGTCGCGATTTTCCGGCGCGCTGTGAAAATCGAACATCTTGCCGACCGAAGCGACGGCACCGCGATAGGCGGGATGGGTGGTGACGTCCTTGACGAGTTCACCGTCGAGGTAAACCTCGCGGCCGTCGCGCAGGCTGGCAATATGCTGTTCGCCGGTCTTGATCATGCTGTCCCTCGAAACTTCCAAACTTTAGTAGTGCATGGGGAGCGGCCATTCCGGGCTGCGCTCGGTATCCTTGAGGCTGCGATAGGCCCCGCGAAAGAAAACCAGTGGCTCATTGGCCGGATAGGCCGAAAACTTCACCACGCGACCGACGAAGATCACATGATCGCCGCCGTCATATTGCGCATAGGGCGCGCATTCGAAATGCGCGAGCGCGCCTGAAAGCAGCGGCGCCGCTTCGTGGCCCAGCGTGTGCTCGACCGCTTCCCACTTGTCGCCCAGCGCCCGCGCGAACTTGTTCGACAGATGCTCCTGGTCACGGCCCAGGATATTCACCGCGTATCCCTTGGCCTCGGTCATCGCCTTCAGGCTGAACGCCTTGCGGTCGATGGAGAACAAGATCAGCGGTGGATCGATCGACACCGAGTTGAAGGAACTCATGGTCAGCCCGATCGGCTGGCCACCCGCCCCTTCAGCAGTGATCACAGCAACGCCGGTGGCAAACTGTCCGAGCGCCTGGCGGAAGGCGCGGGGATCCACGTCCGCAGTCACGCTCATGAGTTCATCTCCTGACCCACCATTAGCTTTGATACAAAGCTATATTATCGAGCGATGATACCCTGTCAAGCATGGCAGGGCTGCTATCAAAACGTCGATGCCAACTTGTTTGCTAGTAAGCGGCCCGCTATACGACTCTTAGGTGTGCGGGGGCCTGATGGCGACGAAAAGCAAATCAAAGAAAATTCGAGCCGAACTGACCATTTCTCGGCCACAATTGATGGTGGATGGGTCGGATCGGGCGTTTCGGCAATTCTTGCACGATACATTGGCCTTTTCGGCGCGGCTGCAAGCCGTGCGCGGTCAATTGGGTGCCGTGATCGGCCTGTCCGGCACGCAATATACGGTGCTGATCGCCATTTCTCATTTGAGTAGTGGAGATGAGAAGATCGGCGTGAATCAGGTCGCCGAGCATCTGCATTTCAGCGGCGCCTTCATCACCATCGAGATCAACAAGCTGGTCGCTGCCGGCCTGGTGGAGAAGGAAACCGATGCGGACGATCGCCGCAGGGTCATTCTCACCACCACGCAAAAGGCGCGTGCCCTGCTCAATGAATTGGCACCGGTGCAGCGTCCGGTGAACGACATGCTGTTCCGCGCCATGTCAGCGGCCGATTTCGAGCGCAATCGGAAACTGATGTCCGACATGGTCGATGCGGCGGATGAGGCGATCCGGTTGCTGGACTACAATGCGCCGAAGGGCCCCAAGGCGAGCAAGTAGGCCGTAGGATGGGTTGAGCGCAGGCGCATCAGCGCCGGAGCGATAACCCATCGGCGGAGCTTGCCGCATCGTTCGGCCGATGGGTTTTCGCTTCGCTCAACCCATCCTACGCATCAGCAACTGGCATCAATCCCCCGCCCGCAACCGATAGCCGATCCCGGTTTCGGTCAGCACGAATTGCGGGCGCTCCGGGTCGAGTTCGATTTTCTGACGGAGTTGACGCACATAGACGCGCAGATATTGCGCGTCTGTCAGCTCGTCCCATAATTCCTTCAGCAGGAAACGATGGGTCAGCACCTTACCGGCATGCTGCACCAGCACACGTAGCAAATCATACTCTTTCGGTGACAATTTCACCTCGCGCTCGCCGACCTTCACGATGCGGCGCACCAGATCGACCGACAACTCGCCCGTCTTGAACACCGGCCGCTCGCCATGCACCTGCAACTGATGCCGCAACGCAGCACGTAGACGCGCCAGCAACTCGTCCATGCCGAACGGTTTGGTCAGATAGTCGTCGGCCCCGAGATCCAGCGCCTGCACCTTGCCGGCCTCGTCGCCCCGGCTCGACAGCACGACGATCGGCACGCTGTCATTGCGCGCACGAATCATTTGCAGGAGATCGTGGCCCTGGATGTCGGGCAGGCCGAGATCGAGAATGATCAGCGCCGGCTCTTCCGCCAGCTTCTCCAGAGCGAGCTTGCCGTTACTCGCTTCGATGATGTCGTAGCCCTGGGTACTCAGGCCCATCCGCAGCAATTTGCGGATCGGAGGCTCGTCATCGATGACCAGGACTTTGATGGCGGATGCATTCATGCGGCGGTGTCCAAAGCGCCCTGCGCTGGCGGGATCGGCAGACGGATCGTCAACACGGCGCCCGACCGATCGGCGCGGTTGGCGGCGGTGATGGTGCCCTGCATGGCTTCAACAAAGCCACGCGAGATGGCGAGGCCAAGGCCGGTGCCGGCGCGGACATGATCGCCCTTGTTGGCACGATAAAACTTGTCGAAGACCTGCTCGAAATCGGCGACAGGAATGCCGGCGCCCTCATCCATGACCTGCAGGGTCACGGCGTCATCTTCGCGCGCGGCACGGATGGTAATCGTCGTATCCGCTGGCGCGTATTTGGCGGCATTGTCGAGCAGATTGAATAGCACCTGTTCGAACAACACAGCGTCCAGCTTCAGCATCGGCAGATGTGGCGCCAGATC
Organism: Bradyrhizobium ivorense; assembly: GCA_943372615.1. Classification (GTDB taxonomy): domain Bacteria; phylum Pseudomonadota; class Alphaproteobacteria; order Rhizobiales; family Xanthobacteraceae; genus Tardiphaga; species Tardiphaga ivorense_A. Next base: position 2,719 of record CALRZK010000528.1, read on the forward strand.
GAGCACCACACGATGACCGCCCAGAATCTTGCCCGCCCGCCGCAGCGCGCTGCCGACAATTTCGCCGGGATCGAGCAACACGGCATTCGGTACCACGGCGCCGGATTCGAGTTTTGTCATATCGAGCAGATTGGCGATGAAGCGATTGAGGCGCTCGGATTCGTCGATCACCGTGGCAAGCAGATCGGCGCGTTCGGCCTCGCCGAGCTTTGACGAGAGATCGCGCAGGGTCGAGGCAGCGCCGAGCACCGAGGCCAGCGGCGTTTTCAGGTCGTGCGAGATCGAGGTGAGCAGCGCCGCGCGCAGGCGGTCCGATTCGATATTGCGCTGGGCGCGGTCCATGTCCTCGACCAGCTGCACGCGCTCGATGGCCAGCGCGCTCTGGTCCACCAAGGCATCGAGCAGGCGACGTTGATCCGGCGTCAGCAGCGGGCCTGTGCGATCGTCATCGATGCCGATGACGCCGATCGGCCCGCGTCCGGTACGCATCGGCAGGAACAGGCGCTTGGCGCCCGGCAGCGTATCGGAGCCACGCCCGGCCGGGCGATCATTGCTCCAGGCCCAGTTGGCCGCGGCGAGGTCGGCCTGGTCGAGCTGGTCTTCCGGCGGGTATCCGGCCTTGACGGTGATGATGCCATGATCCGGCAGCAACAACACGACGCGCACGCGCAACATCAGCGCGATCTGATAGGCCGAGGCCCACAGCACATCATCCAGCGCCGCGGTGCCGGCCAGCTTGCGGCTGAATGCATAGAGCGATTCAGTGGTGCGCACGCGACCAAAGGCGGAGACCGCCTGGCTGCGCACGCGGGCCGCGAGGTTCGACACCAACACTGCCACCAGCATGAAGAAGAAGAACGCGGCCACATTGGTGGGGTCGGTGATGGTGAACGTATAGACCGGCGGC
>CALRZK010000529.1:0-3617 GCA_943372615.1 Bradyrhizobium ivorense
AATCTTGGCGATGTCGCGTTCGGTGAAGACGCTCATCTCCCGCGTCACGAGATCGAGTACGATCTCCGGCCGTCGCAGAATGCGCTCTCGGTTGTCGGCCCTGCGCTCTTCATGGAGCTCGATGCGCTCCAGCCGGGGCGACCACCCAGCAGTCTCCTTCTTCCGATCGATCGCCTTCGCCGCCACGCCGACATGGGTCGTCGGCGTGAGATCAATGCCGCGCTCGGCGTAGGATCGTCCGTCGACGCGGATATCGAGCCCTGCCAGCGACAGATGTTTGTTCTGGAGACCGAGCCAGCCCTCGCGCTGCTCGAGAAACTCGGCCTTCTCACCCGACCAGAGCCGATAGATGATCTTGCCGGACTCGCTGCGCAGCGGCTGCCCGTCCTCGCCGGTGATGGCCACCTTCTTCGATCCGAAGCCGTCCTCCGTCAGGGGACGCAAGGTGGTCATCAGGTGGATATGCGGATTGCCGAGTTCATCGTGAAAGACCCAATCGGCGACTTGCCCGCGCGCCAGCACCTGCGTCTCGATGAACTCGCGGACCAGGGCGATGTTCTGGTCGACGGTGAGCTCGATCGGCAGCGCGATGATGAATTCCTTGGCGAGTTGGGCATCGGAGCGCTTCTCGAAGGCCTCGACGGCGTTCCAGAACGCTTCCGCCGCGCCGGCCACTGAGCGATCGGCGATCAGCGCCCGCGCCCAATCCGGCGCGTTGGCCGGTAGCAAAAACTCCTCGTGCCTGAGACCCCGCTTTGCAGAATAGTCGACGGTCCGTCCCTCGGCCTCGTGCTCCATCCGGGCGCAATGGCGATACGCGGCCGACAACACGGCGCTGCGGCCGGAGCCGCGCGAAATGAGCTGGGGCGTGAAATGCGTAATTGCCAAGGCGGCGCGGGCTCCCGAACAGCGCTGAAACAGTCATGTTCGTCGGGAGCGCCGGCCACGGCACCGCCAGATCGGCGGGCCATTGGTCGGGGGGAAGCAGGGCGTCGCGGCAGCGACGTATTACTGCGCCCTTGGACCATTCCTTCGGAACGGTCGGGATGATCTCAAGCGGCGTCGGCTTCGCCGACTAGCTTTTTTATTAGTCGCTCACTTCGGCGACCTCCGCGATTCTCCATGCAATCCGCCGAACCGGGAACAGCATGGAGATCCAACCGGAATGAAGAAGCCGTCATCGAAAATCCGCGAAGAAATCGCGCGCCTGCAGGACCAGCTCAAGGCCGCCGAGACGCGAGAGGCCGAGCGGATCGGGCGCATCGCCCTGAAGGCCGGGCTCGGTGAGATCGAAATCGATGAAGGCGAGCTACAGGTCGCGTTCGAGGAAATTACCAGCCGGTTTCGCGGGAAAGGCGGAAAAGCGACCGGAAGGAAGACAGGCGATGCGGCCGGCGAGCCCGGCGCTTCGTCCACGAAGGTCGCGCCTGGCGCGTCTTCGGGCGGCGCTGGCGAGGATTGAGCGCATGCGCCAGACCTCGTCTTCCGATGCCCGCAAAAAGGATACGCGCGAGAAGATCGAGCTTGGCGGCCTGATCGCCAAGGCAGGCCTGCGCTATGAGAAGCGCGCGGTCCTGCTCGGTGCGCTGATCGAGCTCGGTCGCCGGCTGGAATCCGATGATGCCGAGCGGGCGCGGCTCGCCGCAATCGGCGCGGAGGCGTTCGGCCGTGACGGCAAATAAGCTTCTGCTTGCCATAGCGCCGATCACGCTGATGATCGGGGTCCTAATCGGCCTGTCCGGGTTCGAGCAGATGTTTGCGGCGCTCGGGAAGACCGACGCCCAACGGCTGTTGTTTGGCCGCGCTGGACTGGCGCTGCCCTTTCTTGCCGCTGCATCCATCGGCGTGATCTTTCTCTTTGCTGGCGCCGGCGCGACCAACATCCGCGCAGCTGGTTGGGGCGTGTTCGCCGGCTGCGTAACGGCGATGGGAATAGCCGGGCTGCGCGCAACATCCCGATCAGCCGCTCTCGCCCAGATCGACCCGGCCTACGCGATTGGGGCGAGCGCGATCCTGATCGTAACTGGCTTCGCCCTGCGCGTCGTGGTGAAGGGCAACGTCGCCTTCGCCGCGCCGGTACCAAAGCGCGTGCACGGCAGGCGCGCGTTGCATGGCGACGCGGACTGGATGTCGATGCCGGAGGCGGCAACGCTCTTTCCCGACGCTGGTGGTATCGTCATCGGCGAGCGCTATCGCGTCGACAAGGACAGCACCGAAGGCCGGCCCTTCCGCGGCATGGATCGGCAGAGTTGGGGCGCAGGCGGCCGGTCGCCTCTGCTCTGCTTCGATGCTTCCTTTGGCTCGTCGCACGGTATCGTCTTTGCCGGTTCCGGCGGCTACAAGACAACGTCGGTGACGATCCCGACCGCGCTCAAATGGGGTGGCGCACTCGTCGCGCTCGATCCGTCGAACGAGGTCGCGCCGATGGTGATCGACCATCGCCGGGGCGCAGGTCGCACCGTGCATGTCCTCGATCCGAAGCAGCCGGCGACCGGCTTCAATGCGCTCGACTGGATCGGCCGCTTCGGCGGCACGAAGGAAGAGGACATCGCCGCTGTGGCCTCGTGGATCATGAGCGACAGCGGCGGTACGCGCGGTGTCCGCGACGACTTCTTCCGCGCCTCGGCCCTGCAGCTGCTCACCGCGCTGATCGCGGACGTCTGTCTTTCCGGGCATACCGAAGCCAAGGACCAGACGCTACGCCAGGTGCGGGCCAATCTCTCCGAGCCGGAGCCGAAGCTACGTGAGCGGTTGCAAGCGATCTACGACGGTTCGGAATCGCATTTCGTGAAGGAGAACGTCGCCGTCTTTGTCAACATGACGCCGGAGACCTTCAGTGGCGTTTACGCCAACGCGGTTAAGGAAACGCACTGGCTCAGCTATCCGAACTATGCGGCGCTGGTGTCCGGCCGGTCCTTCGTCACCGACGATCTGGCGGGCGGCGAAACCGACGTGTTCATCAATCTCGATCTGAAGACGCTGGAGACCCATGCGGGGCTCGCGCGCGTCATCATCGGCGCCTTCATGAACGCGATCTACAACCGCAATGGTGAAGTGCATGGCCGCGCTCTCTTCCTCCTCGACGAGGTGGCGCGGCTCGGCTTCATGCGGATCCTCGAGACCGCGCGTGACGCGGGCCGCAAATACGGCATCACGCTGCTGCTGCTGTTCCAATCCATCGGCCAGATGCGCGAGACCTGGGGCGGCCGTGATGCGGCAAGCAAATGGTTCGAGTCGGCGTCGTGGATTAGCTTCGCGGCCGTTAACGACCCCGAGACCGCCGACTATATCTCGAAGCGCTGCGGTATGACTACGGTCGAGATCGACCAGGTCAGCCGTTCCTCGCAATCCTCCGGTTCCTCGCGGACACGATCGAAGCAACTCGCCGCTCGCCCACTGATCCAGCCGCACGAGGTGCTGCGCATGCGGGCCGACGAGCAGATTGTGTTCACGGCCGGCAACGCGCCTCTCAGATGTGGCCGCTCAATCTGGTTCCGTCGTGACGACATGAAGGCGTGCGTCAAGCAACGAAGGTTTCGACCGGAGGAGAAATCGTGACGGTGCCGCGCGTGCTTGTGCTCATCACGAGCGCGCTGTTGTTAGGCATCTTGGTGATC
>CALRZK010000530.1:0-3616 GCA_943372615.1 Bradyrhizobium ivorense
GCTTGTCGACATTACCGCCGCCGAGCACCAAGTAGTCCGGCTGCAGCGCCGCCGTCAAACGGGCGATCACGTCATCGACGTGATTGCGCCATTTCTTGCGCCCCAGTCGTTTCAGCCCGGCGGCGCCGACATAGGTCTCAAAAGTCTTCTTGCGATAGGGCAGATGGCCGAGCTCCATCGGCGCGAACACGCCATCGAGAATCATCGCCGATCCCAGCCCGGTGCCGAGCCCGAGAAACAGCATCCGACCGCCGTCATAGCCGCCGAGCGCCTGCATGAGGGCATCGTTGACCAGGCGGGTCGGACAACCAAAAGCGCGCTCGAAGTCATATCCTTTCCAACCGGTGCCGAGATTGACCGGCTCCTTCAGCACGCGATTTCCGGCGACCGGACCGGGATAGCCGGCCGAGACGACGTCGAAACGCCAATCCTTGGTCAGCGCCTTGACCTGACGCACCATCTCCCTGGCGGTGAGGTCCGGACCGGATTCGAATTCGCGCTTGATGCGTTCGCGGGAGGTCTTCACCTTCACATGGCTGCCACCGATATCGAGGGTGAGAATATTGCGGGGGGTCTTGGTCATTGGGCTTCCGGATTGCAGGTCGTCTTACAATAAGCGCCAGCCGGGCGTCGGTTCCGGCATGGGACACCTTGTCCCGGCAAATCTCCGCGACCGTTGCCCGCGCGCATGCAGCACTAAGCCAAACGGGTATCCTGTGCTACGGAGACACCATGTTGCTCCGGATCACGCGCGCCATCGCCATCGAGGAAGACGATATCGAGATCGTCTATGTCCGCGCGTCCGGGCCCGGCGGGCAGAATGTCAACAAGGTCTCCACCGCCGCACAGCTGCGCTTCGACAGCAGGAAGCTGGTGATTCCTGCAGACATGGAAATCCGCCTGCGCACCCTTGCCGGCCAGCGCATGACCAAGGAAGGCGTGATCGTCATGCACGCCCAGCGCTTCCGCACCCAGGAGCGCAACAAGGCCGATGCCATCGAGCGACTGGTCGAGCTGATCAAGGAGGCCGCCTATCGCGAGCCGCCGCGGCGGCCGACCAAGCCGACCCTCGGCTCCAAGAAACGGCGCCTCGAAGGCAAGAAGCGCCGCAGCGACGTCAAGGCCGGCCGCAGCGGCCGCTTCACCGATTGATTTTCACGACCACGACGACAAGGACTGCCCCATGGCCAAACCCGTTCACTCCATGATCCGCGTGCTCGACGAAGCGCGTTCGCTCGATTTCTACAAGCGCGCTTTTGGTCTTGAGATTGCCGAGCGGCTGGCCTTCGATGATTTCACGCTGATCTATCTGCGCCATCCCACCTCGCCTTTCGAACTGGAGCTGACGGTGAATAAAGGCCGCAGCGAGCCTTATGCGCTGGGCGACGGTTACGGCCATCTCGCCGTGGTGGTGGATGACCTCCCGGCGGAACATGCGCGTTTCGAACAGGAAAAGCTGGCGCCCGGCCCGCTGCGTGAGCTGAATCACGACGGCAAGCCGCTGGCGCGATTCTTCTTCGCCACTGACCCGGATGGCTACAAGATCGAGGTCATCGCGAAGGGCGGCCGATTCGCTTAAACCGGGGAAAACAGGCTCTGGCGGGGACATCAGGCGCCGTGGGCCGTAGAATAGCGGCTCAGGTTCCCTACATAGACCCGACCCATTTCACCGCGCCCCGAGACCCATGCCCGTTCGCCAGCTGCCAGAAACCATCGTCAACCGCATCGCCGCCGGCGAGGTGGTGGAGCGGCCGGCCAGCGTGGTGAAGGAGCTGGTGGAGAATGCGATCGATGCCGGCGCGAGCCGCATCGAAATCTTCACCGATGGCGGCGGCCGGCGGAAGATCGCCATCACCGATGACGGCCACGGTATGACCCATGCCGATCTCGGCCTCGCCGTCGAGCGCCACGCCACCTCGAAGCTCGATGACGAGGATCTGCTGGCGATCCGCACCCTCGGCTTTCGCGGCGAGGCGCTGCCCTCGATCGGCTCGGTGGCGCGGCTCGGCATCACCACGCGCCATGCCAGTGAGCCGCATGCCTGGTCGCTCACCGTGGATGCCGGCGCGAAAGAACCGATCATGCCGGCGGCGCTTGGCCATGGCACCCGCATCGAGGTCGCCGATCTCTTCTATGCGACGCCGGCGCGGCTGAAATTTCTCAAGACCGACCGCACCGAAGCCGAAGCGATCCGCGAAGTGGTGCGCCGCCTAGCCATGGCGCGGCCCGATGTCGCCTTCACGCTGTCCGGCGAAGAGCGCGCACCAATCACCTGGGCTGCCGCTTTGCCCGGCGCGCCCGGCCAGCTCACTCGGCTCGGCGATATTCTCGGCGCGGATTTCCGCGCCAGCGCGATTGCGGTGCGCAGCGAGCGCGAAGGTGTCGTGGTCGAGGGCTTCGCGGCTTCGCCGTCACTCACCAAGGCGAATGCGCTCGGACAATATCTGTTCGTCAACGGCCGGCCAGTGCGCGACAAGCTGATCGTCGGCGCCGTGCGCGCGGCCTATTCCGACTATCTGCCGCGCGATCGCCATCCGGTGCTGGCGCTGTTCGTGACGCTCGATCCGCAGGAGGTCGATGCCAACGTTCATCCGGCCAAGACCGAAGTACGCTTCCGCAATGCCGGCCTTGTCCGCGCTCTAATCGTGCATGCGCTGAAAGAAGGTCTCGCCCGCGAGGGCAAGCGCACAGCGGCAAACAATGATGCCGGAGCCGTGCTGTCCTCGTTCCGGCCGAACAGTGCCCCGAGCTTCACGCCACGCAATGCCAATTGGGATTGGCAGCGTTCGCCCTCCTATCCGGTATCGCCTGCTTTCGATGGCGCAGCGGCTTTTGCCGAACCGCCGCAAGCGACCTTCGATGTCGGCACGCCCACCGCCGATGTACGCTTCGACGAAGCGCCTCAGGTCGATCTCATCGACCGTCCGCTCGGCGCTGCGCGTGCGCAGGTGCATGAGAACTACATCATCGCGCAGACGCGCGATGGCATGATCGTGGTCGATCAGCACGCCGCCCATGAACGTATCGTCTATGAGAAGCTGAAGGCCTCGCTGGCGAAGAACGGCGTGCAGCGGCAAATCCTGCTGATCCCCGATATCGTCGAGATGGATGAGGCGACCGTCGAAAAGCTGGTGGAGCGCGCCGAGGAACTGGCGAGCTATGGCCTCGCCATCGACTCATTCGGCCCCGGCGCCATCGCCGTGCGCGAGACGCCGTCATTACTCGGCAAGACCAATGCGGCGTCGCTGCTGCGCGATCTCGCCGAACACATGGCCGAATGGGACGAAGCACTGCCGCTGGAACGCCGATTGATGCATGTGGCCGCCACCATGGCCTGCCACGGCTCGATCCGCTCCGGACGCAGGCTGCGGCCGGAAGAGATGAATGCGCTGTTGCGCGAGATGGAAGAGACGCCGAATTCCGGCCAGTGCAATCACGGCCGCCCGACTTATGTGGAGCTCAAGCTCAACGATATCGAGAAGCTGTTCGGGCGAAGGTGATCTTCTCCCTCCCCGGAGCGAAGCGAATGGGGAGGGTGGATCGAGGCGAGCGTTCAGCGAGCATCGAGACGGGTGGGGTGCTTCCACAAGCTCGACGTCACGTGGGGAGAGACCCC
>CALRZK010000531.1:0-3606 GCA_943372615.1 Bradyrhizobium ivorense
CATGACAGGATCATTTCCGCGCCGTGGTTATAGTGGCCCCGCCTGCCGAGTCCATACGGTTTCGCGGCCGGGAGCCGGCCAACTACAGAAGATTTCGCCGAGAAACCATTCGGTTAGCTGTTTTTCAGCTGGCGGTAGGCGTTCCGCACCAATTCCGCACTGTGGTCCCAGTTGAAGCGTGCGGCTTGCCGCTGGAGGGTCATTGAAGTGTCATGCAGTAGCGCTGTGTCCGGCGCTGTCGCCCGGAAGGCGTGGGTCCACGCATCGACATCCAGGGCAGGGACGGTCATCGTCATGCCTGCGGTGATCTCATCCATGGAGGTTCCGGAGCTGTGGACGATTGGCGTTCCGCACGCCATGGCTTCGACCACCGGCATGCCGAAGCCTTCATAGATGGAGGGGAACATCAATGCCCGGGCGCCCTCGTAAAGCGAGCGCAGCCCGCCATTCGACACGCCGCCCACGAAAAGCAGGCTGCTCTCCGCGCGCATCATCTCGGTTTCAGGTGGAAGTTCCAGTGATCCCCACCCCACCCCGCCTGCAATGACAAGCGGAGCAGCCATTCGTTCAGCCTTGGAGAGGCGTCCGAAGGCGGTAATCAAAGTACGCAGGTTCTTGCGGGGCTCAAGCGTGCCGACAGCGAGGTAATAGTCGCCCTCGATACCCATCGCCTTCAATTCGGCTTGCGTATGTTCGCGGCCGCGAGGCTGAAAGATCGAGCTCGCGGCGGGCGGGGCCACAAAGATTCGATCGCTGGGGTAACTCAGCAGGTCTGCGATCTCGCGGCGGCTGAATTCCGAGATCGTGTGCACGAGCGGCGTGCTTTCCAGCACGAGAGGAAGCTGCTCGAGGCGTCGTAGCCGCTCGGCCGGATGTGATTGCGGATAACGCATGAAGGAGAGGTCGTAGACGACCGGCAGCGTCACGACGCCGGGGTCGGCAAACGGCAGAAAATTAAAAGCGTGAAACAGGTCGAATGATTGTCTTTTGACAGTGCGCGCAAACTGGGCGCGATACAACGCAGGCGCCAGCCGCGACTGTCTCAGACCTTGAACCGCCAGCTTCTTGAGGCCAGCCAAATTGCCGCCCGCGGATTTGTTCTCGCGGGCCAATTCCTTCGAAGCTGCAATACGATCGAGCGCCTCGCTGTCGAGCGGTCTCCAGGATGTGAGGTCGAAACCCGAGAATCGCAGACTTGCATCGCCGCGAAGCAATGACTGCATGATGTGAAACGAGTAATTCCCGATCCCCGTCATCGGGCCGGCCATGACGCGCATTTCTATGCCGATACGCATGGTTGGCTCTGCTGGCAATGCATCTTCCTTGAATTGGCCGAGGCAGGTATCTCGACGCTTTGAATTGAAGCGTTGATCTGTACTATGTGTGCGATTGCATGATCAAGCGGGCACGCGCGACGAGGAGGTCGCCTGAAAAGGCGCACGTTGTGCGCCCACATTGCGTCTTGCCACAATCGGCTGTTACTAGACTTCTCGTACACGGCACAACGACCAGAGGACGCAATGGCAGAATCGACCGGCCTACATGCGAGCGAGCGAGCAGCAGCCACTCAGAATGTTGTCGATCAGGTCAGGTCGTCCCTCGCCAATGATGCTTTTCAGCTCTGGTTAACCGCCGGCTGGGATGCCGCTGCTGGCGGGTTCATCGAACGCCTCGATCTGAACGGCGTCCCTGATCTGGCAGCCCCTCGCCGCGTTCGCGTGCAGGCGCGTCAGATCTATTGCTATGCCAAGGCCGCTCATCTCGGCTGGTATCCCGAAGGCGCCGAGATGGCGCGGAAGGGGCTCGATTATATGCTTGCCAAAGCCAGATCGCCCGACGGCAAGCCCGGTTTCGTGCATATTCTCGCGCCCGACGGATCGGTGCTCAATCCGCTTCGCGATACCTATGATCACGCCTTTGTCCTTCTCGCGCTTGCGACGGTCTATCAACTCGATCGTGACGTAAAGGTGCGCGCCGAGATCGACAGCCTCATGCACTTCATCGACAATCAGCTCCGGTCTCCGGATGGCGGCTATGTCGAGGGTATCCCGGCGTCGATGCCGCGGCGGCAGAATCCGCAGATGCACTTGTTCGAGGCCTTCATCGCAGCCTTCGATGCAACGCATGATCCGGCGTTCCAGCAGCGCGCCGGCGATATCTTCGGGCTATTCGTGTCGAACCTGTACGATGCGCAGAAGAGCGTGCTCGGCGAATATTTCGAGCAGGACTGGTCGCGGATCGAGCCGGTCAGCGTCGAGCCTGGCCATCAGGCCGAATGGGTATGGCTGCTCAAGCAGTTCGAACGCATCACCGGTTGTCCAACCGGGAAATATCGCGCGCCATTGCTGGAAACGGCGCTGCGCTATCGCGATGCCAGCGGCTGCCTGATCGACGAAGGCGATGTGCAGGGCAATGTCGTGAAAGCGACCCGGCGATTGTGGCCGCAGACCGAGATCATCAAGGCGTGGCTGGCGCAAGCCGAGTCGGGCGTTGCGGGCGCGGAAGACGAGGCACGCGCGGCGCTTGCCCGGCTGGACGAGCACTATTTGCGGCATCCGGTCAAAGGCGGCTGGTACGATCAGTTCGATGCAGACGGACGTTCGTTGGTCGATACGATCCCGGCATCGTCATTCTATCACATTCTGTGCGCCGTCGCTGAGGCGGATCGCGTGCTTGGGGGCGACGCTCAGTAGGTCTTGCCGAACAGCGCGAAAGGCGGCGCGCTGCAGACGCGTTCGCTGACAAAATCGAGATCGCGGACGAACATCTCGTCGTGCTCGCCTCCGGGCTTGAGAACGCGTGTTGCCGGATCATAGGCGATGGGCGCAAAGCCGTGGCTTTGCAGATAGGCACGTATGCCGTCGACGGTCTCGCCATAACGCTCGATCAGGCCGTTGATCTCCACCATCACCACCTTGAAGGCGGGATTGGCAAGGATGCGCGTGGCGCCGCGCAGCACATGCATCTCATAGCCTTCGACATCGAGTTTGAGCGCGCGGGGCTCGCGGTTGCCGACGATGTCGTCTAAGCGGCGTTGCGGCACGCTAGTGCCACCGCCTTGCACGATATGGTTGAGACCATGCTGGCCCACCGAAAGCGTCAATGTACCCTCGGCATCGCCGACGGCGGCGTTGTGCAGTTCGACGCGATCATTCAGCTGATTGAGGCGTACATTGTCCGACAGCGTTTGAAACGTATCGGGCGCCGGCTCGCAGGCGATCACCTGGCAGCCACTGCTTCTTGCTGCAAGCAGACCATAGACACCGATATTGGCGCCGATATCGAGCAGCAGATCGTCTGCGCGCAAGAAGTGGCAGAAGAATCCCATATTGCTGAAGTCGTAAAGCTGATGCAGGTACAGGCCGGTTGCGAAATTGCTTTGGTTCGGCACGATGATCTGCAGATCGTTCGGTAGCGGCAGCACGACCTTCTGTCTGACAATGGCACGTGTCAGATTCCAGCCGACGTAACGGAGCAAGACCTTTAGCCTCGCCCGATCACTCAACGGGTGCTGCATGATTTCTTGAATCACGTTCAGCCGCTGCTGGCCGAGCCTGCAATATCGAACGAGTCGAGATGTCATCGCTGGCTTTCATTCTGTTGCGC
>CALRZK010000532.1:0-3605 GCA_943372615.1 Bradyrhizobium ivorense
CACACCGAACGACCGGACAGGTCAGGGCGCGCCGGAAACTTATACTGGTGGCGAGAGCAGCGGACAAACGGACGCTTCAGACCAACGACCGAGCGACGAGGACATCCAGCGATCCGCGTCCGGTCCACGCGTCGTTCCGGGCAAACGAGATCCCGCGACGATGACGCCTCAGCGGGATAAGAAGACACCAGGCAACAACGATCCGGAGCACACGGCCTAGACCACGTACAGACCATGGAACGTCTTCGACTCTCTTCGATTTGAAACGAGAAGTCGCGGAGGGTAAGTTGGTCAAGGTGGAAAAGAACGGCACAATCATCATTGGAGCCGATGCTCCGGTAGCCACGGACGATCAGGCGTCCTTAGATCTCCACCCTGATCCAGCAAGTTTGAGAGATCTTGCCGCTCGATTGCGAGACGATGCTGCAATCGCAATGGACGATGCCACCAAGGCGAGCTTTCTGGCTGCGGCCGCTCGAGCTGATGGCCAAGCCGAACAGATTGAGATTTCGGCCCTCTGGACAACCCCGCTACACGTTGACGGTTCGGCCCGCCGCTTTAGAGAGCCAGAGCCGAACGTTGAGCCACGACAGAAGGGGGCGAGATTCACAGCGATGATGGAGCTCAAGGTGATGCATCGCTACTGTCGGCGCCGAACTGCGCCTCCAGGCTGGTGTTGAAACCAGTGCCAAGATCGATAGTGTAGTTCCTCTTGGATCTGGCGTCACGGAGCAGTGCATGAAGTCTCCAATCGCAAAACGTTCGGTCGCAATCGCGGGAAGGAAGACCAGCGTGAGCATGGAGGAGGCCTTCTGGAGCGCGCTGAAGGAGATTGCATTGGCCGAAGGCGCTACTCTGTCGGAGCTCGTCGAGAGCATCGACGGTGTCCGGTCGCAGGCCAACAGGTCATCCGCGATGCGCCTCCATGATCTCGATTATTACAGGAAGCGAGCCGCGGCCGCGAGCGGCGTGGGCGCTTAGTGCGCGAGTGAGCGGGTCGACGACGCTCAGGATATTTCCTTCGGCAGTTTCCACGCCGGATCTGGTTCGCATTCTTCGGTCTTCGCCTCGATCCGATAGTTGCGGGCAGCGTCGAGAAGGGTCTTCTTGACCTCCTCATCTGCCCTCTGCGCCGCTATATCTTCGGCGCGCTCGGCCTGCTTCAACAACGCATTCTTGTCCATGGATGCCTCCGCCTTAACCGCTTCTCGGCCTGCTCCTTGTCGGCAGAGGCACCGGGCGAGGCCTCATTGTCCTTGCCGGCCTCGGGTGAGATCGACGCCGCCCGGCCCTCCGACTCATTGAGAGACCGGGATCACACGAAAAGCCGAACGGCGAACGTTCCGGCCTGATTTGAGGCGGCCGTGGCGGACCTTTTCGAGTTTCCCGACTGGGCGACGACTGCATCTGTCCGGACCAGATCTGGGCAGAGAGAGATAGTGGTGTCCGCTCTATACGGTCTGGACACGGATCGCTGCCCCACGTGCGGCGATCGCGGGCCACTCCGAGCCCATGGAAGCAAAATCACGACTTATCGGGACCTGCCCGCAAACGACGGGATGTTCGTGCGCATCGAGGTCGCCCGCCGACGGTATCTGTGCATCGCGTGCGGGAAGACGTCGCTTCAGCCGCTGCCTGAGATGGATGGAGTATGCCGTATGACACACCGTTTGGTGCGGTTCGTGGAGACGAGGTCACCCGGCAACCCATCAGTGGGATCGCCGCTGCCATTGGCGTGCATGAGAAAACGATCCGGCGCCTGGTGGAGACCTATCTACCTGACTTCATCAATCGGCGATCGCGTGCGGCTGAGATCGCGGGTTGGGGAGGCACGTTCATGCCATATGATCCGCCCACTAAAAGCTCGATCTCTGGCTCTCAAATCGTCAGCAAGACAATTCGAAATAGACGCAAGCAGGTTCGGTAATCAGTTCCGCGTGGTCCATGTCAGCGCAGAAAATGTAGCGCATGTGCGGTCGGACCCATTGAACTGCTGACCTGCTTGACTATCTCGATGCAGCCGAGCCGATCTTTGAGATTGGCGACCGATCGCGTAGCGACGGTTCCCGCCCGGGCTTAGTCCTGGTTAACCGCGGCCCCTCAGGGGGCCGTGTGCGCTCTGAGGGTCTTCAAACCCAGAGGAGCCAGCATGAGTAAAATACTTAATTTTCTAACGACTAAGAAAATTCGGCCGGTGCTTGTAAGAAGCTCTCGCCGGCATCGGATTGCGATCGAGATCCTCGATGAGATTGATCCTCCTCTAACTCGATGGATTGTCCAGTTCGAGATCCAACGGGTAGTCGGTTGGGGTACCAGTATTAAGGGATTCACGGACCGAGCTGTGGCGAACGGGTACCGCCATCGCTTTTACGTGGACAGCACCGGTGCCGCACGCCGCTTCGCGACGATGACCGCCTCACTCATCGCATCGGGAAAAGTGGCGGTATGGATCGACGGAAATCTGGTGCGATCGCGTACGGCGTTGGTCGCTTAATGTTGCGCTTTTAGCTCGCGGGTGCGGCCGATCTCCTCCATCGCTTCGGAGGAGATCGGTCGCTGCAGGCGTTTGTCCGAAGCTTTAAGCCCGAAGCAGGGGGACGCAGTCAGGTGCCTCCGCCAAGCAAACGAAAAGCCCCGCCGGTGAGGGCGGGGCTTTCTGCGACCAACCGGCAGGTTAGTCTAACCAAAATGGACATCGGGATCGTCTAAATGGACGACATAGTCCCATTTCCACAGATTTGACGTTCGAAAGATTCAGACGGTGATAGGTATTATACCCTAGGGAGTGGCGGTATGGTGCTTAGCTTCTGCGATCTCGTTTTGAGACCGTCCCGGATCACGCCCGGATTGAACTCATCGACATGTGCTTTCAAACGCGTGTGCCGCTTGCGATCGCCGGCGTGACCTTGACGCTCATCGCGTTCCACATGGCTTGGCCCGTCAGCTCACACCTGCTCTATGCGCTCGGTGTCGCCGGTGTCATCGTGACGGCATTCCGGATCGGATCCGAGATTATCTATCATAGGCGAAAGACGCGTGGCGCATTGTTGATGCGAGAAGCCGAGCGATGGGAGCGTCTGTATGCTTGCAGCAGTTTCATATTCGCCGGGCTGATCGGTTCCCTAGGTGCACTCGCGTTTCGGGACGACAATCCGCCCGATCATCTGTTGGTGACGCACTTGTTTTCGGCTATGCGGCAGGCATTGTCTGCCGCATTTCGGTTCGCCCAGCCATTGCGCTCCCGGCTCTATTATTGGTTGCGATGCCGACGGCGGTGTCTGCCTTTTCGCGCATCGAGGGAAGCTTCGCATTCTACGCGGTCATCCTGGTGGCGTTTCTGCTCGGGAGCTTTGAGACCGTTCGTTTTCTCTACGGCCAGAATGTTCAATAGATCTCTCTCAAGCATCAGTTCGCAACGCTCGCTCTGAATGATGCGCTAACGGGCCTTGCTAACCGCCTGGGCTTTCAAGAGCGTTTCGCCGACCTCAACAGGCGGCAGGGCGCGGGCGATGATCTGATCGCTGTGCATAGCGTAGATCTCGATCGCTTCAAGGAGGTGAACGACCAGTACGCGCACCCGATCGGCGATGCGTTGCTGCGCGCGG
>CALRZK010000533.1:0-3602 GCA_943372615.1 Bradyrhizobium ivorense
CGCCCCGGCAGCCAGCGCGCCGACCAGCACCACGATCATCGCCGCGAACGCAATCGTGATATGCGCGCGGACCGTGAAACGGTCTTCGGTCGCGCGGATGTGCTCGGCAAGCTTTGTTATCAGGTGACGCATGGACAGGCCTTGGACGACAGAACGTCCGATACCTGCCATGCGTCCATTGCCAATCCCTAACGTTAAGAACCTGCCGTGGGATCATCCTGAATCCGGGATGAATCGACAGGGTTGAATACGTCTTAATGGGCGAGTTTCATCAGCCAGCAGTCGAGATTTGCGAGACCGGAGGAGCCGGCACAATCGGTTGTTTCGCGTTAAGGCCCTCGACCTGGAAGCCGGCGACGCGCTTGTAATTCGCCGCGATATCTTCCAGCTCCTGCTGCGACAGCACTTCGGTGACGATATTGTAGCCGTTAGGCGCGCGTTCTTCGACAATCTGCATCACTTGTTCCGGGCCATTCTTGCGATTGAGCATCACAAGATCGGTGGTGGCCGGGCGGCGCTCGGCCTCATAGGCCTCTAGCGCAGCCGGGACTTCGCCTTGTGCGAGAATTTCGCGCGTCAGCATGCGGGCGTCGAGGATGGCCTGAGACGCACCGTTGGATCCAATCGGATACATCGGATGTGCAGCATCGCCCATGAGTGTCACGCGGCCGAAGGTCCAGCGATCGACGGGGTTGCGATCGACCAGCGGATATTCATAGGCATGGGGACAGTTGCGGATCAGGCCGGGCACATCGAGCCAGTCGAATGTCCAGTTCTCGAACCAGGGCAGAAACTCTTCAAGCTTCGCTGTGCGGTTGTAGTCTTCCCGACGCCATTGATAGGTTGGCGGCATGTGCCGTTCGGCGATCCAGTTGACGTCGTAATTGCCATCGGCATCCGGCGTGTTCGAGATCGGATAACAGACGAATTTCAGGATCTCGTGACCGGCCATGATCATGGTGCGGCCGGTGAGGAACGGCTTGGATTTGGTGACGCCGCGCCAGAGGATACGGCCGTTCCAGATCGGCGCGCCTTCTTGCGGATAGAGTTTTTGCCGGATTGCCGAATGGATGCCGTCGGCGGCGATCAAGAGCGTGCCGTCATGGCTGCCCACCGGCTTGCCGGTTGCGCGGTCGATGAAATCGGCGCGGATGCCGGCCTCGATCTCCGTCCAGTCGGTGATGTGATGGCTGGTCAGCACATTGTCGGCGCCGAGGCGCTCGATGGCGGTGTCGAGCAGGATCTGCTGCAGAGTGCCGCGATGGATTGAGAACTGCGGCCATTTGTAACCGGCCTCGACACCGCGTGGTTCGCTCCAGATTGGCTTGCCGGTCTTGGAAAAGTAAGCGAGTTCGCGCGTGCGCACACCGGCTGCGTCCAGCTTGTCGTGAAGGCCGAGCTCCATCAGCTCGCGCACCGCATGGGGCAGCACATTGATGCCGACACCGAGCGGCTTCAGTTCAGAAACGCTCTCGAATACGCGGCAGGGAATGCCGATCTGGTGCAGGCTGAGCGCGAGTGTCAGTCCGCCGATGCCACCGCCGGCGATGAGAACGGTCATGATGTTGCCTCCCCCTTGGTTAGAACGAGGTCATGACATGGGACGGGCAGCGGGGGCAACAGGATTGCCGTGCAGCCATTTCGCTCCGCTGTGAAGCTTTCGTGCAGCTGTCATGGTGGACGAAGCCTTAACCCAAAATTCAGTCGCGCTCCCCTAATACCGTTAGCATTGTAATTTAGGTGAATGGATCAGGGCCAACGATGTCCCATCAGATCAAACCGACCGGTCGCGAGACGTTCTTTCCGGCGTCCGAGTTGATCGTGTCGAAGACGGACCTCAAAGGCCGTATGACCTATGTGAACCGGCTGTTCTGCAAGATGGCTTGCTATGGCGAGGCTGAACTGATCGGCCAGCCGCATAGCCTGATCCGTCATCCCGATATGCCGCGCAGCGTATTCAAGCTGCTATGGGACACCGTCGAAGCCAAGCGTGAGATCTTTGCTTTCGTGAAGAACATGGCGGCGACGGGCGATCACTATTGGGTGTTCGCGCATGTGACGCCGTCCTACGACCTGCAGGGCAAGCTCACCGGCTATCATTCCAATCGCCGCGTGCCGCCGCCCGATCTGATCAAGGGCACGATTGCCCCGCTTTATGCCGACGTGCTGGCAATCGAGAAACGGCACGTCAATGGCAAGGAATCCCTTGCCGCCGGCACCAAGGCTCTCACCGATTTCGTTGCATCCCAGAAAGTCAGCTATGACGAACTTATGTTTTCTCTCGCGCGCGCAGCTTAGCACGCTGCTGGTCATTGCCGGTCTCGCGCTCGGGCTGGTGCTGCAACTCGTCGGCTTTTCCACCGCGGCCATGGTCTTGCAGGGCATTGCCCTCGCTGCGGCCGTGCTTGCACTGGTGCTGATGGGCAAGACTGCGAAGCTGATCGAGCATGCCCGAATTGCCTGCGAACGGATCGCAAAGGGCGATTTCGAAGCGCGCATTCTCAATATCCCTGTTCAGGGCATCACCGGTGAGCTGCTGCGCAGCATCAACGACATGATCGATGGCTGCGACGCGTTTGTGCGCGAGGCGACCGCGGCCATGACGGCCGTGCATGACAACAAGTATTATCGTCGCATTCTGCTCGGTGGTTTGCATGGCGGCCTGCTGCATGGCGCCAAGGCGATCAATGCGGCGACCAACAAGATCTCCGAACGCGTTGTGCATTTCGAGAAGCAGACGATGGAGCTGGAAACCGCGGTGGGCGGTATCGCCTCGGCGCTCGACAGCGGCGCAGCGGAAATGAGCGGCACCGCCGGCGATCTGCGCACCGGCGCATCCTCCACGCTGTCGCGCGTGACCTCGGTAGCGGCTGCCTCGGAGCAGGCTGCGGCGAACATGCAGTCGGTGGCTTCGGCCACGGCGCGTCTGTCGTCGAGCGCGAGCGAGGTCGGAGCGGACGTCAATCGCTCGGCGGCCATCGCTGGCCGTGCGGTGGAGCGCGTGGCAGATGCTGCGGGCAATGTCGATGTGCTGCGCCACGTGGCCGCGCGCATCAGCGAAGTCGTCACCTCGATCAATGCCATTGCCAGCCAGACTAATCTGCTGGCCCTGAATGCCACCATCGAGGCGGCGCGGGCTGGCGATGCCGGCCGCGGCTTTGCCGTCGTGGCACATGAAGTAAAGGCGCTGGCGACACAGACCGCGAATTTCACCGCTGAGATCGAAAAGGAAATCGGCCAAGTGCAGTCGGCGACCGACAAGGTCAGCGCGTCGATCAACGAGATCGGCACGGTGATCTCGGAAGTCAACGAGATCACCGGCAAGGTCGCCGGTGCGTCGGAAGCGCAGTCATCGGCGACCGCGGATATCGCGCGCAACATCGACGAGGCTTTTGCCGTGGTGCGCGAGATCTCGGCGAACATCCAGTCGCTGGCCGAGACCGCCAGGACCACCGAGCAACTCGCGACCTCGACCATGGAAGCCTCGGGCGACCTGTCGTCGCAGTCGGGTCTGCTGACGCGCAAGATCCGTGGCTATCTCGGCGATGCCCGCGACAGCATGGTGCATCAGGCGGCGGTGGCCTGAAGGTTGTAGGGTGGGC
>CALRZK010000534.1:0-3601 GCA_943372615.1 Bradyrhizobium ivorense
CTACGAGGAGGAATATCGCGACGCCTCGGGTGTGATGCGGCAATGGCTGGTGAACAAGCTGCCGCTGCTGGGCGCGAATGGCGAGATCGAGAAAATCGTCACGGTGGCACTGGACATCGGCGAGCGCAAACGCAGCGAGCACGAGATGCGCAAGGCGCGCGATGCCGCCGAGGGCGCGCTGCGCAATCTGCGCGAGACACAGAATTCGCTGATCGAGGCGGAAAAGCTGGCGGCGCTCGGGCGACTTGTTGCCGGCGTCGCGCATGAGGTCAATAATCCCGTCGGCATTGGCCTCACGGTGGCATCATCACTGGAACGGCGGGTGGCGCGGTTCGCCGATGAAGTCGCAAAGGGCGATCTGCGCCGTTCCTCGCTGAACGAATTCGTCGAGGCCAATCGTGACGCGGCGGCACAGCTCGTCGCCAATCTCAACCGCGCGGCTGAGCTGATCCAGTCGTTCAAGCAGGTGGCGGCGGATCGCAATTATTCCGACCAGCGCGTGTTCGACCTCGCCGATCTCACCGAACAGGTGGTCATGAGCCTGAAGCCGGGATTGCGAAAACAGAAGCTGACGCTGTCGGTGGACTGCAAGCCCGGCCTGACCATGAACAGCTATCCTGGTCCTTACGGGCAGGTGCTGACGAACCTGCTGCTCAACACTGTGGCGCATGCATTTCCGGAAGGAACGGGTGGCGTGGTCGAAATCAAGGTGCAGGAATCCGGCGCCGATCACGTCGAGATCCTGTTCTCGGACAACGGCATCGGCATGACGCCTGAAGTGCGCCGCCGCGCCTTCGATCCGTTCTTCACCACGCGGCGCGACCAGGGCGGGACGGGGCTCGGCCTTCACATCGTCTACAGCATTGTCACCAGCCGGCTTGGCGGACGTCTGCATCTGCATTCCGAGCCCGGGCAGGGCACACGGATCCAGATCATCCTGCCGCGCGAGGCGCCGCTGGAGATGGCTGCAGAGTAGCAGTGGCTATTTCTCGGACTCTGCCAGCAGGCGCAACGTCGCCCGAAAGATCTGGCTGTTCTTGCCCACCAGCGCTGTGCCGTTCATGGTCGCGGAGGTCTCAGTAAACGTGCCGGTCAAGCCGATACCGACCGGCTGGCTTTGATTGCCGAACAGCGGGCTCATATCGGGGCTGGGCGTGTGCTGCATCACCGAGACCTCGCCCTTGAAGGTGCTGGCCTCCTGATTGACCACATAACTCCCCACATAGAACAGGTAGGCGTCGCCACCCAGCATTTCGCCATCGCGAAAGGTCGCGACGCCACTGCCTTTGCCGGAGCGTCCGTCCAGCAACACGACATGAAGAGAGTACAGCCCGTTTTTCATCGCTTCCCAGTGGCGCCAACCCGTCCCTTGGTTGCGCGTTTGGACTATGGCAACCCGGCGGGCTTGCGTCAAACGCATTGGAACCGGCGAGGGGCTTAACATCGGGCAAAACCGGTCTATATTGTTCGTATCGTCAACAATGAAAGGAGGTGGTCCAGTGTCTCATTCCAAACGCTGTCACCTCGCTGAGGTCGCCCGCTAAGTTCGTACTGTGCTTGTCATAGTCCGGCCGGCTCGGGCACCTCGGTGCTCGGTTCAGCGAGTAGAGGGAAAGGGCGTCGCGCAAAGCGGCGCCCTTTCTTTTTGCGCTTGAACGGCGCGGGGGCCGTGGCAATCTATGGGCGGTCGTTGCCCGTGTGTGGAGTTGCAACCGTGCCGAAAACACCGCGCGATCTGGCGGAAGGAATGGCCGAGCGCCGACGACGGCTTCAGGCTGGGCGGTTGCGGGATGACGGCTATGTCCGCGAGACCTTTACCCAGGCACGCGACGACGCCCGCAAGACGGCGCGGGCGTTTCTCGATCGCTTTCCCAAGCAAGCCTATATGAGCGAAGTCGAGCGCTGGCGGGAAATGCCCGATGGCGCCATCGAATTCACGATGCGGCGGCTGCGGACGGCTGATTGACGCGGCAGGCAGCAATGATCTGGGCGATGTCATGCTCGCTTATGCCATGCTCCGTTGCGTGCTCGACGGGATCTGGCGCGCATTCCTTGATCGCATAGTCCATATCGAGAATGCGGCGCGGCGGATCTTCTTCGCCGAGACCGACTTCGGTCACCAGACCGCTCTCTTCGGCATGGCGCCAGACGTCAGATTTGCTGGCGAATGCTTTGCTGACCTTGGCCGAATTTGCGAACAACGCGTAAGGCATCCGACAGTCTCCATTTTGCCGTTAACGCAACTCGGCCGATCCGGTTTCACTATGTGATGTCGATGTCTGTGGAAGGCTCGAAAAGTCAGCGATCGGTGAGCTGCAATTCCAGCAGCGCCATGGTCTGCAGCATTTTCGGATCGCGTTCGCCGTCGCGCGTTGTGCGCAAAATGCTCTCCGCAATGGACTGCACGTGAACCGAACTGACGGGATGAGGCAGCGTCGAAACGGCACCATCCAGCGCTTTCTGCATCACCGAAATCATTTCCGGCGGAAAGGCGGCGTTGGAAAAGTCTTTCATGGTGAGCTCCCGAAAATCGTGGCGGTCAAACGCACCGGATACGCGGGAAGAAAAGCTTTGAGCCGGCCTCGTGTTCCCTGGAGAATGGTCACATGACCATCACGCATGCCGCGGCTGTCAGGCACATGATGGTGATCGATAGAGCGGAACGTTTTTGCGAGATCAGGCTTCTGCGTCTGCCTTGCGGTCCGTCTTCTTTTTCGGGCCCTGGCGCAGGAAGGTCGCGCCGATTTCTTCGCCATTGACCCAGGCGAGCTCACAGCGCCGGAAGGCGAGGCCGGTCGAGGACAGCAGCAGAAAAAATTCCTTGAGATTGATGCCCTCGATGGAGCTCTCGACGACGAGACGTGCGCCAGTCTCCGAGACGTCCATCATGCGACAATTGCGCCGCCATGTGCCGTCGATGGCCATCAGCCAGACCGGAAATCCGCGTTCAAACGTCACGCGGCCCGCATTTCGCCGTTCATCGATCATCAGTGCACCCTCAACGCCGGGAACCATAGGGAAAGGATGCAAATGGTCGGTAAATAGCTACGCGGGACAGGCCCTTGAGGTGGTGCTATTGGGATGAAAGGGCTAGCTTTTACCGGCGCCGTGGCTATGGTGCGCGCCACGCACTCGTAGCTCAGCTGGATAGAGCATCGGATTTCGATTCCGAGGGTCGGGCGTTCGAATCGCTCCGAGTGCACCATTTCCCATCCAAATTGCCAATTTACGTCATGTCGGCAGGCGCACCTTCAGGACACTGGGGGATCGTTATAGTCTGACCGTATGAATCAGGGCCGACTCACATCGCGATTGCGCGACCTGCTGTTCGCGGGCTGGTTGCCGGCCGTATTGCTGATCCTCGTGACCATTGCGATCGGGCCGTTTCTGGGGGCGCTGTCGCGGCCGCTGTTTGTGGTCGGATGTGCCGCCGCAGGCTGGTATGCTTGGCGGCAGAGCGCTGGCGCGCATGTCCAAGGCGCCATCCTCCTGTTTGCTTTCGCGCCTTTCGTGCGGCGCTTCGTCGACGTCTCGGTCGGCTTCGACCAGCAGAGCATCATGCTGATCGGGCCGCTGCTTTATATCCTGATGCCGCTGCCGA
>CALRZK010000535.1:0-3599 GCA_943372615.1 Bradyrhizobium ivorense
GCCCCGCTTGCGGGGAGAAGGCGGGGTGAGGGGGCTCTCCACTTGCTCGGCGCTTGCGGAGGCTCCCCCTCACCCGCCGCGAAGACGCAGCGACCTCTCCCCGCAGGCGGGGAGAGGTTAGAAAGGTCAGCGCTGGGTGAGGAATCCCACCACGGCCTCGGTAAACGCGTGGCTTTGTTCGACATTGGAAATATGCGCGGCATCCAGCAGGGTCATGCTGGCGCCCGGGATGTTGGCACGGATGAATTCGCCGGCGGACACCGGCGTCGCATTATCCTGCTTACCGGCAATCACCAGCACCAGGCTTTTGATCTTCGGCAGCAGCGCGCGCTGGTCGAGCGTGCTCAATGCTTCGCAGGCGGCAAGATAGCCTTCCACCGGCGTCGCCAGCAGCATTGCCTTCATCTTGGCGGTGGCTTCCGGCTCCCGCTCGCGGAAATCGGCCGTCAGCCAGCCACCGATCACGGCGTCCGCCACCGAGGCGATGCCGCCTTCGCGCACGGCCTTGATGCGGTTGTGCCAGTTGGTCGGGTCCGGATAATAGCAGCTCGTATTGGCGAGGATCATCTTGTTGAAGCGATCCGGTGCGTTGGCGCCGAGCCATTGCCCGACCATGCCGCCCATCGAAAGACCGCACCAGTGCACCTTGTCGATATTCAGATCGTCGAGGATCGCGAGCACATCCTTGCCATAGCGCTCCATCGAGACAGGCCCATTCATGCCCGACTTGCCGTGGCCGCGGCGATCGTAGCGGATCACGCGGAACAGTTTTGTGAGCGCCGGCATCTGCGGCTCCCACATGGCCATGGTGCAGCCGAGCGAATTCGACAGCATCAGCGTCGGCCCGCTGTCGCGGCCTTCGACGGAGACATTGAGCAGGCAGCCGTCGGCATCGATCATGGGCATAGGAAAACTCCATCTTTCTTAAGTCTTGCGTTCTTAAAGCTTGAGTGATGTCAGCAGACGATCAATCAAGGCTTGCGAGGCGCCCTGATAATCCATCGGCTCGAACAGTTTGGCGATCGCATCCGGGCTGAGTTGGGCCGTCACTTTCGGGTCGGTGGCCAGCACGTCGCGGAGATGCTTTTTCTCAGCAGCGGCCTTCTTGCTGGCTGCTTCCACCAGATGATGGGCATCGCTCTTGCCGAGCTTTTCGGCGAGCGCAAAGGTCACGGCTTCGGCCATGATCAGCCCGTGCGCGGTATCGAGATTGCTGCGCATCTTCGCGGCATCGACTTCGAGCCCTTCGGCGATATCGACAATCGCGGCGAGAGCGCCGGAGGTCACCAGCAGCAGCGACGGCAGCGTGGGCCATTCCGCATGCCATGGCCCGGCGCTGCGTTCGTGATCCTGTACCTGTGCCGCAAAGATCGTGGCCGCGAGATTGGGCGCCATGGTGGCCGCACCAAGTGCGGAAGCCGAGGCGACCGGATTGCGCTTGTGCGGCATGGTGGACGAGCCACCGCGGCCTTCGCCCGAGGGCTCAAAAGCTTCGCCCACGTCGGTCTGCATCATCAGCGAAACATCGCGGGCGATCTTGCCGCAGGTGCCGGAGAGAATGGCGAGCACCGAGGCGACTTCGGCGATGCGGTCACGATGCGTATGCCAGGGCGCATCGGGTAGCGGGAGGTTCAGCTCCTTTGCGAGCTGCTCGGCAACTGCGAGGCCCTTATCGCCAAGCGCGGCCAGCGTGCCGGCAGCGCCGCCGAATTGCAGCGCGAGGCCTTCGGCGCGCAGACGTGCGAGGCGCTGGCGCGAGCGGTGCAGGGCCGAGGCATATTCGGCGAGCTTGAGCCCGAAGGGCATCGGCAGCGCATGTTGCAGCCAGGTGCGCGCGACCACCGCCGTGTTGCGATGCTTTTCGGCCAGTTTTGCGAAGCCCGCAATGGCGCGGTCGCAATCGGCCAGCAGGGCGTCGATCGCCGCGCGAAAACTCAGCATGGTTGCGCTGTCGATCACATCCTGGCTGGTCGCGCCCCAATGCACATAGCGCGCAGCATCCGGATCGGCCTTGGCCACGCGGGCGGTCAGCGCCTTTACCAGCGGGATCGCCAGATTACCCGCGCGCGTCGCGGCGTCGGCCAGCGCGCCCATATCGAACTGATCGGCCCGACTTGCAGTTTCGATTGCCCTCACGGCATTGGCGGGAATCACGCCGACCGCCGCCTCCGCCCGTGCGAGCGCGGCTTCGAAGTCCAGCATATGCTGCAGTGTCGTGGCGTCGTCACAGATCGCGCGCATCGCGGCGCTCGAGAGTAACGGTGCCAGAAGAGGGGAAAGGGCGGTGCTCATTGCGGCCGGACCCTAGCCATTCCCGATGGAGTCTCCAAGGGGCCCCGAAAGGTCGCAGCGACGCATGGCTGCTGCACTGCGAATAGGCAGCGCGCCGTCCGCCAGCCGGTCTTTCCTTTGCGCGATCGGTGCATTACTTGGGATGAGCCTCTTTTAATCCCGAGACACCTAGGAGATTGCCCATGGCCATGACGATGAGCGGCGAAGTGCAACTGGCCGCGAGCCGCGAAGTGGTGTGGGAGAAGCTCAACGATCCCGCCGTGCTGAAATCCTGCATCCCCGGTTGTGAAGAACTGGAGACCACCGACGAGGGCGGTTTCCGCGCTACGGCAAAAATCAAGGTCGGTCCGGTCTCGGCCCGCTTCAAGGGCAAGGTGACGCTCAGCGATCTCGATCCGCCGAACGGCTACAAGATCTCCGGCGAAGGCGAGGGCGGTGTCGCCGGCTTCGCTAAGGGCGGCGCGACGGTTGCGTTGGCTGACAAGGATGGCGGCACGCTGCTCACGTATAATGTGGAAGCGCAGATCGGCGGTAAACTCGCCCAGCTCGGCCAGCGCTTGATCAATGGCTCGGCCAAGAAGATCGCTGATGAGTTCTTCAACAATTTCGCCAAGGCCGTGCAGGGCTGATCGATCTTGTAGCCCGGATGGAGCGCAGCGCAATCCGGGGACCAGCGAAATACCGAACCTCTGATTCCCGGATTGCGCTGCGCTCCATCCGGGCTACGGCTGTGCCTCGTTGCTACCGCGGCGCACCCGCGATCACACTCTCTTGATAACCGCGGAAAACGCGCATCTCGCGGCCGCTACGCGCGGTTGCCGAGCCAAAACTTCGTCCATATGATGCATTTGGAACGATTTTAAGAACCGGGCGGCCCCGCAAGGGCATGCGCCGGCAAAGAGAGTGCATATGGCAAAAGTCTCGATGATCGTGAACGGCAGCCCCGTCACCAAGAATATCGATCCGCGCACCCTGCTGGTGCAGTTTCTGCGCGAAGAGCTGCGGCTGACCGGCACCCATGTGGGCTGCGATACCTCGCAATGCGGCGCCTGTGTCGTGCATCTCGACGGCAAGGCGGTGAAGGCCTGCACCACGCTCGCCGTGATGGCCGATGGTCATGAGGTGAAGACCATTGAAGGCCTTGCTGCCGATGGCGCGCCGCTGCACCCGATGCAGGAAGCGTTTCGCGAGAATCACGGCTTGCAGTGCGGCTTCTGCACCCCGGGCATGATCATGACCGCCATCGATCTCGTCCGCCGCAAGGGCCACGATCTCGAAGACCATGTGATCCGCGAAGAACTCGAAGG
>CALRZK010000536.1:0-3598 GCA_943372615.1 Bradyrhizobium ivorense
AGCTATACCGGCACCATGGGCCATGCCGGCGCCATCGTGCTGCACGAGAACGGCGTGCTCGAAGGTGCGACCGATCCGCGATCGGATGGTGCTGTGGCGGCGTGGTGATGCGCGGCGGATGAATTGTAGGGTGGGCAAAGGAGCGTAGCGACGTGCCCACCTTCAAGTGCACGGCTGGTGAAGGTGGGCACGCTTCGCTTTGCCCACCCTACGTCTGAGCGATCATCATCTTCCGCAACTCCGTCTTCAAAATCTTCCCATTGGCATTCCGAGGCAGCGGCTCTTTCAGAAACGTGATGCTGTCCGGCACCTTGTAGTCGCTCAATCGCTCCGCGCAGTATTTTCGGATATCCGCTTCATCGCCACCATCAGGGCTGTAGGCAAACGCATGCACGCGTTCGCCCAGCACCGGATCGGGCTTGCCCACCACCGCGCTTTCCACGATCGCAGGATGATGCGACATCACATTCTCCACCTCGGTGCAGTAGATCTTGAAGCCGGCGCGGTTGATCATGTCCTTCTTGCGATCGACCACAGAGACATAGCCTTCGGCATCCATGCGACCGATATCGCCGGAGCGCCAATAGCCGGCGACAAAGCCGTTACGGGTCGCATCGGGATTGTCCCAATAGCCCGGCACGACCATCGCTCCGGCGATCAGTAGTTCACCATCCTGCCCGCGCGGCACTTCGCGGCCGTCGTCATCGGCGATGATGATATGGGCGCCGGTCACGGGGCGGCCGACAGTATTGATCTTGTCTGCGGGCGAGCCCGGCGGAAACATCGTCGCGGGTGATGTCGTCTCCGTCGATCCATAGGCATTGCAGAGATTGAGCTTTGGCAGCGCCTGCGCGAGGCGCTTGATGGTCGCCTCGGGCATCGGCGCGCCGCCGAAGCCGGCGATGCGCCAGGCCGAGAGATCGTGCCTCTCGAAATCCGGCTGCAGCAGGCACAGATTATACATCGCCGGCACCATCAGCGTGTAGGTTACGCGTTCGCGCGCGGCGAGGGTGAGGAAGTCGGCGGCCTTGAAGGCTGGCATGATGACGAGCGTGCCGGCGACATTGATGCTGGTGAGGATCAAGGCCACGAGACCCGTGACATGCGAGGCTGGCACTGCCAGCAGAGTGACATCGTTCTCGCCGAGGCGATAGCCGTACTGGAAATTCAGCGCCGAATGCATGATGCTCGCATGGGTGAGCATCGCCCCTTTTGGATTGCCCGTCGTTCCGGATGTATAGAGCAGATAGGCCGTGTCTTCCTGTTGGAGTTCAGGCAAGGCGATCGCGGGTGCATCCTTCATCAGTTCGGCAAATGCTGCTGCACGCCCATGGCCGACCACCCATTGGCCACGCAGTTCACTGCAGGAGGCAGGCAGATTGACCTCGCAATCGGCCTCATAGACCAATGCCGACGCGCCGCATTGCTTCAGCACATAATCGATCTCCGGCGCGCGCTGCCGTGTGTTCATCGGGACGACGATCATGCCGGCGCGTGTGGCACCGAGTGCGCAGAAGATGAATTCCACGCAATTGCCGAGCAGCATGGCGATGCGCTCGCCTTTGCTGAAGCCAGACGCCACCAGATTGCGGGCGACATTTTCGGTGATGCGATCGAGTTCGGCATAAGTCACGCGCTGTTCGCCCAGCACCAGCGCAGTGCCCTCGGGGTTGCGCGCGACGGCGGTGCGAAGCACGGCATCGAGATTCAAGGGGCGATCTGCAAAACAGGCGACGATTCGCTCGCCGTAGAGAACTTCATGGCGTAGGGCCGGTGATGTGGTCTCCGGCGCAACTTGCTCTGGCATATCCGTCCCGTAATGGTGTGTCGCGCCGATCCAGCGCGCCCGCCATTGGCTGGCGATGATCGCGACAGGCTAGAGCGCGATGCGGCGCCTGCCAACTGTTTTGGCTGCATGGGCGTGCCCGCGGCGCGGCATGACCTCAGCGCTTCATTCCGCTATAAAGCTGGGCAAATCGGAGGGATCATGGACATTATTCGACTCTGCGCATGGGGCTACGCCGCGTTGCTCGGCTTTGTCATTGCGACCGGATACATCCCGGCTTTCATCGATCAAAATGACATGATCTTCGGCCTGTTCCGCCGCACCTGGTACGCTGACGGCCTGCACCTGGTGTCGGCGCTGTGGGCGCTTGCTGCTGCGCTGAGCTCGCGGCGTGCATCCGAGCTGTTCTTCCAGCTGTTCGGCGTGTTTTACTTTGCTGACGGCGTACTCGGCCTGCTCACCGGCAGCGGCTATCTCGATTTCGGCATCCTGATCAACGGCGTGCTCGATCTGCCATTGTCTACGCGCATCTTCGCCAATCTGCCCCATCTCGGTCTCGGTGGCGTGGCAATCGTGATCGGCTATGTGCTGGCACCACGCACACGGGCGCGGCTGCATGCGTAAATGGCTGCTGCGCATCCTGCTGTCGGTGGTGGCGTTGCTGGTGCTGACCATCGGCCTGCCCATGCTTTACATCGAAGGCACATGCCAGCCAACGTCAGTCGCGTCGACCAAGGCGCCACGCGCATCGGAATGGCCTGAAATCACCGAGGCGGGCTATCGCCGCAATGCCGACAACACCTTCTTCACCTTCCCGGAATGGTACATCGTCTATTCCTTCGAGGATTTCGGCCGCTTCCTCGATCGCGGCAGCGAGAGCGGTTTTGGCTATGTCTCGCATATCCTCGGCTTCTGGCGCAGCTTCTGCACCATCAATCGCGCGGTGCCGGAGACGGCTGCGGGCAATTTCGACGTCAAGTCGATGATCTATGTGATCGGCGTCAGCTATTCCGCCGAATACGCCATCAAGGGATTTTACGAGAACACGATCGGGCGCGTGACGGAATGGATCCGTGGACCGCAGCCGACGCCGCAGGACGTGTTTGCGCGCGGTGTGTTGCAGGACTATGCGGCGTTTCTCTACACGGTGCCGTGGTACAAATATCCATTCAAGGACAAGCTCGGCGAGTTGTTCACGCTGCCTGCATCGACGCCCAGCCATATCCGCAGCCGGGAACGCGATTTTGCGCTCGGTGCCGAATATGGCGTGAAGATCGGCTATGCTGCGCTGATCCAGATGGCGCTGGATGCCAGCGGCGACGAGGAGGCGCGTGACATCATGTTCGTCACCGCGCCGCTGTCGCCGGAGCAGCTGGCACGCGAACCGCGGCTGAAGCCGGTGCGAATGCTGACGCCGAACTGGCAGCTGGTGCAGGCGCCGCGTTACAAGGCCTTCACCGAGATCGTGCAGGGGCTGATCGAGCAGGGGCATCCGGTCGCGGAGATCGCCGGCAATCGCGAAATCTTCATCACGGTAATCGCGCCGAAGATGCAGGCCATCAATGTCCCCGATGCAACGGAACTGTTCGCGCTCGATCTCGATGCCCGTCCGGGCTTCCAGCGGGTCGGCATGCGTGCCAGAATAGATCGCCTGGTTGAAGTCCATCGCGCGCTGAAGGATCAGCAGGCGAGCATCGAGCACTTCTATGACTACTGACATCGCTCAATCGAATCGACGCTGGCCTGTCATGGCGTTCTACGCCGCGCTCGTCGTCGCGGGCTGGCTGGTGGCGGTGCTGGCGCTGACCTTTG
>CALRZK010000537.1:0-3598 GCA_943372615.1 Bradyrhizobium ivorense
TTCCTGACGCTGCTCTATCTGCCCGGCCTCTATGCGCTGTGGTTCAGAAAGAGCCTCGATGAGCGCGGTCCCGGTGAGGATACCGAGCATCATGCGCCGCAACATGCGGATAAGCAGCTCGCCTTTCCGCTTGCCGCTGCGGCCGAATAAGAAGATAGCTGGATCAATATGACGCTTGTTTCCGATCACATCGAGACCGACGATACCCGCACCCGCATCCTGGTGACGGCCGAAAAGCTGTTTCGTGAGCTCGGCTATCAGAAGACTACCGTCGCCGACATCGCGAAGGTGCTGAAGATGTCGCCGGCCAATGTCTATCGCTTCTTCGATTCCAAGAAGTCGATCATCTCGGCTGTGGCCAAGCGATTGATGGGCGAGGTGGAGGAAGCTGCCGCGATCCTGGTGGCCGAGAATTCAGCGGCCTCCCAGCGTCTCCGCGTGCTGCTGTCCACCATTCATCTCATGAATGCCGAACGCTATGTCGGCGATGCGAAATTGCATGAGATGGTGGCCATCGCGATGGAGGAGAGCTGGGACGTCTGCATGGCCCATATGGAGCAGATCACCGCAGGGATCGGGGCTGTCGTCGCCGACGGTGTTGCTGCCGGAGAATTCGAGGCGCCGGATATCGGGCTGGCCGCGCATTGCGTCTGCACCGCGATGATGCGGTTTTTCCATCCGCAGATGATTGCGCAATGCGCCGAGAAGCCCGGTCCTTCGCTCGACCAGATGATCGACTTCGTCCTTGCCGGGCTGGCCCCACGCCGCTAGACCTCGAAGCGCTGATCAATGAAGGGATACTCCCGTGAGCGCTTTCGATCTCCACAGCTATGAGCCCCGCAACGGACACGGCCTGAAGCATGATCCCTTCAATGCGATCATCGCGCCGCGACCGATCGGCTGGGTCTCGACCCGGGCTAAGGACGGCAGCGTCAATCTCGCGCCCTACAGCTTCTTCAACGGCTTCAATTACACGCCGCCGCTGATCGGCTTCTCCAGCATCGGCATCAAGCACTCCACCCGCAATGCGCAGGAGACCGGCGAATTCGTCTGGAATCTGGCCACCATCGATCTCGCCCAGCATATGAATGCAACTGCGGCCCATGTCGGTCGCGAAGTCGATGAATTCGAGGTCGCTGGGCTGACCAAGGTCCCGAGCACGCTGGTCAATGTCCCCCGCGTCGGTGAAGCCCGCGTCGCTTTCGAGTGCAAGGTCACGGAGATCATCGAACTGAAGCGTGCCGACGGCCAGTCGGCGAACGCCTTTCTCACCATGGGCGAGGTGGTGGCGGTGCATATCGACAAGAGCCTGATCGTGGACGGTGTGTATCGCACCGCACTGGCCAGCCCGATCGTGCGCGCCGGCCGCAAGGGTGATTATTTCACCGTCAAGCATGAAGACATGTTCGAGATGACGCGGCCGGATTGAGGCCATTTACTCGGTTGTCATCCCCGGGCTTGACCCGGGGACCCATCTTGGCTGCACGCTAGGGTGAAAGATGGATGGCCGGGTCAAGCCCGGCCATGACAGCGGGTGCATCCCGCCGCGCGACCTCTGGTCACGCAGCCCTTCATCGCCATGATGGAACCGATGCGGTATCCTCACCGTTATCGATGGCTCAATGCTGACCAATTTCGCTTAAATTTCAACGCGAAAGCTAAGCTGAAACCAACATCGTCCCGCTACAGCGAATGCCCTTGAGCGATCGGCTTCCGCCGCGGAAGTCAGGTCGCGCCGACGAAGAGGAATTCCCCATGAGCTCACCCAGCCTGCGCAAGGATTATCTCACCAAGCCGATCTTCGGTTGGGCCAAGGGCGTGCTGCCAAAGATGTCGGACACCGAGCGCGAGGCGCTGGAGGCGGGCGACGTCTGGTGGGATGCGGATCTGTTCACCGGCAATCCCGATTGGGACAAGCTGCTGAAGGTCGCGCCGGCGGCGCTGACCGCGGAAGAACAGGCCTTCATGACCGGACCGGTGGATCGGCTCGTTGAGATGATCGACGACTGGAAGATCAATTGGGAATTGCGCGATCTTCCGCCGGAGGTCTGGGATTTCATCAAGCGCGAAAAATTCTTCGGCATGATCATTCCGAAGGAATATGGCGGTCTCGGCTTTTCGCCCTATGCCCATTCGGAAGTGGTGCGCAAGATTTCCTCGCGCTCGGTCGTGGCCGCCGTCACCGTAATGGTGCCGAACTCGCTCGGCCCCGGCGAACTCCTGATGAAATTCGGCACCGACGAACAGCGCCAGCGCTGGCTGCCGCGCCTCGCCGATGGCCGCGATATTCCCTGCTTCGGCCTCACCAGTCCGGAAGCCGGCTCCGACGCCGCCTCGATGATCGACAGCGGCATCATCTGCAAGGGCACGTTTGAGGGCAAGGAAGTACTCGGCCTGCGCCTCAACTGGCACAAGCGCTATATCACCCTCGGCCCCGTCGCGACGCTGATCGGCCTCGCCTTCAAGGCCTATGATCCCGATCACCTCGTTGGCGATCAGGACGAACTCGGTATCACCGTTGCGCTGATCCCGCATGATCTTCCCGGTGTCGAGATCGGCAAGCGCCATCTGCCGTCCATGCAGGTGTTTCAGAACGGCCCGAACTGGGGCCGCGATGTCTTCATCCCGCTGGATTACATCATCGGCGGCAAGGAGCGGCTCGGGCAGGGCTGGAAGATGCTGATGTCGGCACTCGCCGCTGGTCGCGGCATCTCGCTGCCGTCGCTCTCCGCTGCCGGCGCCGCCTATGCCGCCCGCACCACCGGCGCCTATGCGCGCATCCGCGAGCAGTTCAATATCTCGATCTCGAAATTCGAAGGCATCGAGGAGCCGCTCGCGCGCATCGCCGGCACCGCCTATCTGCTCGATGCCGCGCGTCGCCTGACGTCGGCGGCGCTCAATCAGGGCCATCATCCCGCAGTGATCTCCGGCATCATGAAGCTGCATGCCACCGAGCGCATGCGCACCGTCATCGACGATGCCATGGACATCCATGGCGGCAAGGCCGTCATCGATGGTCCGCAGAACTATATGGGCAATCTCTATCGCGCTGTGCCGGTGGGGATCACGGTGGAAGGCGCGAACATCCTCACGCGAAACCTCATCGTGTTCGGGCAAGGCGCCATCCGCGCGCATCCGTATCTCCTGCAGGAGATGAATGCGCTCAGCGATCCCGACAAGAAGAAGGGCCTTGATGCCTTCGACACTGCGTTCTGGCAACATGTCGGCCACAGCGTCACCACGCTGTTCCGTGCCTGGGGCCGTAGCTGGACCGGCGGCGCTTTCGCGCCGGCGCCCGATGCCGGCGCCGCCACGCAGTTCTATCGCCAGCTGTCGCGCTATTCCTCGGCCTTCGCCTTGTGCGCCGATATGGCTCTGCTGACGCTTGGCGGTGCGCTAAAGCGTAAGGAGATGTTGTCAGCCCGCTTCGGCGATATTCTCTCCGAACTCTATCTTCTCTCTGCTGCGCTAAAACGCTGGGAAGACGAAGGCCGTCAGCAGGACGATCTGCCCGCGCTCGAATGGTGCATGGCCACGGGCTTCAAGACCATCGAGAACCGCTTCGCCGAAATTCTGGCCAACCTGCCGAACCGTTTTG
>CALRZK010000538.1:0-3596 GCA_943372615.1 Bradyrhizobium ivorense
AAGATTCGCGTTTTGCATGGCGTGGACATGCGCATCGCTGCTGGCGAGGTCGTGACCCTGCTCGGTCCCAATGGCGCCGGCAAGTCGACACTACTGCGCGCGATTTCCGGCCTGCTGCCGGTCAATCCGGGCAGCGTGACTTTCGACCAACACGACATCAGCAACGGCACGCCACGCGAGGCCGCGCGCGCTGGTCTGGTGCATGTGATCGAGGGGCATCGCGTCTTCACGCAGCAGACAGTGACGGAAAACTTGCTACTCGCAGCCTATGACCTGCCGCGTGGCGAGCGTAGCGCACGGGTAGATGAAGCGCTGTCATTCTTTCCGGAGATTGCGGAGAAGCGCCACGAGCGTGGAGCATCGTTGTCTGGCGGGCAGCAACAGATGCTCACGGTGGCTCAAGGGCTGGTGCGGCGGCCAAGGCTGTTGATGCTGGACGAGCCATCAGCGGGCCTGTCACCCGTGCTGGTCGATCGCGTGCTCAGCGTGATCGCGCAATTGCGCAAGTCAGGAACGGCCGTGCTGCTGGTGGAGCAACTCGTCGAGAAAGCGCTCGCGGCGGCAGACCGCGTCTACGCACTGTCGCAGGGGCATATCGTGCTGCAGGCGGCGACATCGGAAGCAAACCTGCCGCAGCGGCTTGAGCGGGCGTATTTCGGACATGAGGAGGCGACGGCGTAGTGGCCGTAGCCCGGATGGAGCGTAGCGCAATCCGGGAATCAGAGCTTCCTCATGTCGCCGGTTCCCGGATTACGCTACGCTCCACCCCGGGCTG
This sequence comes from Bradyrhizobium ivorense, assembly GCA_943372615.1. GTDB lineage: Bacteria > Pseudomonadota > Alphaproteobacteria > Rhizobiales > Xanthobacteraceae > Tardiphaga > Tardiphaga ivorense_A. Next base: position 776 of record CALRZK010000538.1, read on the forward strand.
CTTTTACTTCGCAAACACCTTCGAAATCGCAGCCTGCGCATCGCCCTGGATCTGCTTCAGGTGATCCTCGCTGCGGAAGCTTTCCGCGTAGATCTTGTACACATCCTCGGTGCCCGACGGACGCGCGGCGAACCAGCCATTGGCGGTGCTCACCTTGATGCCGCCGAAAGACTGGTCGTTGCCCGAAGCCTTGCTCTCGGTCACCGTGACGGGATCGCCGGCCAGCTCGGTCATGCCGATCTGCTCTGGCGTCACCTTCTTGAGCACGTTCTTCTGGTCCGGCGTCGCAGCGGCATCAATGCGCTCGTAATAGGGCTTGCCGAATTCCTGAGTCAGTTTTTCGAAGCGCTGGCTCGGATTTTCCTTGGTCACCGCCGTGATCTCTGCCGCAAGCAAGCCGAGGATCAGACCATCCTTGTCGGTGGTCCACACCGTGCCGTCCTTACGCAGGAACGAAGCGCCTGCGCTTTCCTCGCCGCCGAAGCCGAACGAGCCATCGACGAGGCCATTGACGAACCACTTGAAGCCCACCGGCGTCTCGACCAGCTTGCGGCCGAGCCGTTTCACCACACGGTCGATGATGGCGCTGGAGACGATGGTCTTGCCCACCGCAGCGTCTTTTCGCCAGTTCGGGCGATGTGCGAACAGATAGTCGATCGACGTCGCCAGATAATGGTTCGGATTCATCAGCCCGCCGGTGCGGGTGACGATGCCATGACGATCGGCGTCGGTGTCATTGGCGAAGGCAACGTCGAACTTGTCACGCATATGGATCAGCGGCGCCATCGCGTAAGGCGACGAGCAGTCCATGCGGATCTTGCCATCCCAATCCAGCGTCATGAAGCGGAAGGTAGGGTCGATGGCCGTGTTCACGATCGTCGCATCGAGCTTGTAGCGCTCAATCACGGGCTCCCAGTAATGCACGCCGGCGCCGCCGAGCGGATCAATGCCGATCTTCACGCCCGAGTTCCGGATAGCATCCATGTCCACGACATCGGCGAGGTCGCTGACATAAGGCGTGATATAATCGTAGGGCTTGATGAATTCCGAGGCGCGCGCTCGGGCAAGCGGGATGCGCTTAACGCCGGCCATATTGGCCTCGAGGAAGCCATTGGCCGCCTTCTCCATCAGACCGGTAATGTCGGTATCGGCCGGGCCACCATTGGGCGGATTATATTTGAAGCCGCCATCTTCCGGCGGATTGTGCGAGGGCGTGACGACGACGCCGTCTGCCAGCCCCGAGGTGCGGCCTTTGTTGTAGGTCAGGATGGCATGAGAGATCACCGGGGTCGGCGTATAGCCGCCGTCCTTGTCGACCATCACATGCACGCCATTGGCGGCGAAGACTTCGAGTGCCGAGATCATCGCCGGTTCGGCCAGCGCATGGGTGTCGATGCCCAGGAACAGCGGACCGGTGATGCCGGCGCCCTTGCGGTAGTCGCAGATCGCCTGGCTGACGGCGAGAATGTGGTTCTCGTTGAAGGAATTATGCAGCGCCGAGCCGCGATGGCCGGAGGTCCCGAAGGCAACCCGTTGGGTGGCAATGGCGGCATCGGGCTTGCCGGCAAAATAGGCCGAAACGAGCCGCGGCACGTTCACGAGCTGGGAGGGGTCGATCGATTTACCGGCCAGCGGATGGACGTGAGCAGCCATGGTGTCTCCTTCGCATACCAAGAGCCCTGCAACCGCAGATCGGCTGCCGGGGACAGGACTCATGGCATGTTTCGGAGGACAAATCAGCCGTCATCGCGAGGACCGCGACGACGCGAAAGCAGCTTATGCGCGTCCCGATGTCCGGCTGGAGGCCCAGGCCAGCGGCAGGGCGAAACACACGAACATCGCGACAACGACACCGGCGACCAGCATGCTCTCAACGGGCATTTCTCTTCTCCATTGGTTTGATGGAGAAGAGCCTGCGCCTTTGGCGTGTGGGACACCTTGAGATGGATCAATTCGGGCCAGTAATCACGCTGCGGCCAGCGCGTCCAGCTTGTCCATCGACAGCAGGCGGACGCCGTCCGGCACCACCACCAGCGCCTTGTCCTTGGCGAGCTTGGTCAGCGTGCGGCTGACGGTTTCGATGGTCAGGCCGAGATAATCGGCAATGTCCTGCCGGCTCATCGGCAGCGGCACGGTCACCGACTTCTGGCCGATCCGGGCATAGCGGGCCTGCAGGTTGAGCAGGAAGGCCGCAACCTTCTCGTCGGCATTGCGGCGACCGAGCAGCAGCATCTGGTCTTGGGCGAGGCTCAGCTCGTGGCCGGCGAATTCATGCATCCGGCGCAACAGGTGCGGCTTGCCATCGACATAGCTGAGGAAGGCGGCGCGGGAGAAGCGGCAGACCCGTGCCGGGCTCACAGCCTCTGCAGCAACGCCGTAACGGTCCATCATCGCAAGACCGAGGAAATCGCCTGGCAACGCGAAACCGACGATCTGGCGACGGCCATCCGGAAGCGACTTGTAGAGGCGCACGACGCCTTCGGTGACATTGAAAACCGCGCCGGCCTGGGCGCCTTGATCGAACAGCATGGTCTTGGCCGGGTAGTTCTTGACCTGGCTGAGGCGGTCCAGCTCGTCCAGCTCATCGGGTTCCAGGGCCGCGCAGACGCTGAACAGGCGCACCTTGCAGTCGTCGCAGGCGCCGCGGGCGTGCTTGCAATCGCCGGTGCCGCAGGTGTCGGCGGGAAGTTCCGCGAAGGTCATGGCGTGGTCCGTAGTCATTTCTAAGCTCGCGAGGGTCATATCAGCCAGGTCCTGAAATTACTTTACCCCTTTTGACATTGATCAATCTGCGACGCCTTGATGCAGATCAATGCCGACC
>CALRZK010000539.1:0-3591 GCA_943372615.1 Bradyrhizobium ivorense
GAGGGCACCGTTGGCGGCTACAAGGAAATCATCGTCGAGGTAAAAGGCCGCGGCGCGTTCGCCAAGCTGAAATTCGAATCCGGCGCACATCGCGTGCAGCGCGTGCCTGATACGGAAACGCAGGGCCGCATTCATACATCGGCTGCCACGGTCGCGGTGCTTCCCGAGGTCGAGGAAGTCGATATCGAGATCAAGAATGACGATCTGCGCATCGAGACCATGCGCGCCGGCGGCGCTGGTGGCCAGCACGTCAACAAGACGGAATCGGCCATCCGCATCACGCATATTCCCACCGGCATCGTGGTGATGATGCAGGACAGCCGTTCGCAGCATAAGAACCGCGCTTCCGCCATGAACATCCTGCGCTCGCGCATCTATGACGCCGAGCAGCAGCGCCTCGACGCGGCACGCTCCGCCGACCGCAAGGAGAAGGTCGGCTCAGGCGATCGCTCCGAGCGCATCCGCACCTATAACTTCCCGCAGGGCCGCGTGACCGATCACCGCATCAACCTGACGCTCTACAAGCTGCCGCAGGTGATCGCCGGCGAAGCACTGCACGAACTGATCGACGCGCTGACCACCGAGCATCAGGCCGCACAACTCGCGGCACAGGGCGACGCGGCGTGAGCGCCGACATCGACTTTACTGGCCAGACCATCGAAGCCGCGCGCCGGTCGCTCACCAACCTGCTGCGCGATGCCAATATCGACTCCCCCGAACTCGATGCCCGCCTGCTGATTGGCGCCGCGCTCAATCTCGACCTGACGGGCCTGATCTCTGCAGCGAAACGCGCGCTGTCTCCCGATGAAGCTGCGCAACTCGCACAGTTTGCCGCCCGCCGCCTTTACGGCGAGCCGATCGCGCGCATCACCGGAATCAAGGAGTTCTGGGGGCTGCAATTCACTCTCTCGGCCGACACATTGGTGCCTCGGCCCGACACGGAAACCATTGTCGAAGCCGCGCTCGAATGCCTGGACACGTCAGGCCCGCGGTCGCGCACGCTCCGCATCGCCGATCTCGGCACAGGGTCGGGCGCGATCCTCCTGGCGCTTCTCTCCGAGTTGCCGAACGCAACGGGCATTGCCACCGATATCAATTTCGCTGCATTGCGAACCGCACGCGGCAATGCAGAACTCAACGGCCTCGCACAACGCGCGCAGTTCATCGCCTGCGATTATGCCTCGGCACTCATGGGCGGCTTCGACGTGATCGTTTCCAATCCGCCTTACATTCCGTCCTCCGATATCGCAGGCCTCGACATCGAGGTGCGCGATCATGATCCGCTGCGTGCGCTCGATGGCGGCGGTGATGGCTATGACGCCTATCGCATCATTGCCCCCGAAGCTGCACGACTGCTCGCGCCCGGAGGCTTCCTTGTTGTCGAAGTCGGCCATGATCAAAGCGATACAGTTGCCGACCTCATGACAGCCGCTGGCCTGACTTTGCCCAGCCCACCAAAAGCCGACCTCGGAGGCATCCGGCGGGCGGTTATGGGGCTAAAAAAGCCGCGATAAAGCCTTCTTAAATCGAAAAAAACCGCTTGGAATATCCTTTGGGAGCGACTACCTTCCGGGCAGCAACGGAACAGGGTTGGTTCGCCCCAGAGGTATTTGGGTGGCCAGTAATCTCGGAAGAGAGCCCGTCCGGATACAGGTTCCACAGGCAGGTCGGGTTGAGCGCGAAGGCTGAAAGTGCTGCGCAGCTCACGACCGCAGAGCGAACGAAAGCCTGATTATTGAGCTTTGAATTTCACGGACAACAGCCGCGCCGGGTGACGTGCCCGGATATGGCAGGAGTCTGATTTGGCCGGTATGAGGGGATCAGCCGGTAATTGGGGAACGCGTCTTTGCTGAACGCGACTATGGGCAAAATCGATGCAGCGATGAACTGCACGACGATCCGGACGCTCGCCTGTGTAAAGGCCGCTTCGGATCCCGCTGAATGCTGCAGTGCACTTACGTCCTGCACAATCATTCGGCGCCATCAATTTCAGCGCGTAGCCACTCGGTAGTGGCCAGTCAGTAATCAGCTCTGTGACAAATCTCAGTAACGAAAGCGACACATGAGAAACGGTCAGAACAACAACAAGCGGATGCGTAACAACAACCGCAGCAACAACAACAATAACCACAACAACAATAACAACAATCGGCGCGGCCAGAACCCGATGACCCGGGTCTACGAATCGAACGGCCCCGATATCAAGATCCGCGGCACCGCCTCTCATATCGCCGAGAAGTATCTGCAGCTCGCCCGCGATTCGCGCACGTCGAGCGACCCGGTCGCCGCCGAGAACTATTACCAGCACGCCGAACATTACTTCCGCCTGATCGCGACGGCGCAGGAACAGTTCCGCCAGAACCAGCCGCAACAGCAGCCCCGCGCCGAAAACGGTGCCAGCGATGTGCAGCTGGAAGATGGTGAGGACGAGAGCGAGAACTTCTCGAACTTCGGCGCCGAGCCGGGCTTCACGGCGCAGCAGCGCGAACAACAGCAGCAACCGCGTGAGCGTGACCACTACCAGCCGCGCAACGAGCAGCCGCGTCAGCACCGTGAGCCGCGTGAGCGTAGCGAACAGCCTTACCCGCGCGATGCCCGTCAGCCGCAGCCGCAATTCCAGCCACAGCCGACCGTGCAGGCCAGCGACAATATCGGCCTCCCGTCCTTCATCACCGGCGGCGCTCCGCAGCCGGCGAATGGTGCTCCCGCTGAACAGAATGGTGGCGAAGCCAATGGCGAACCGCGCTTCCCGCCGCGCCGTCGCCGTCGTCCGCATGGCCCGCGTGCCGATGCTGCTGCTGCACCGGCCGCTGTCAGCGAAGACTTCAATCCGGGCAATTCGTAAGATCGCCCGCTCTAGATAGCGTCGCTTTTCAGATCGACGTTACCGAGCCTCATTACTGGCCGTGGCCGATCCAAAGGCCGCGGCCAAATCTTTTGCGCCGGGCAGCGCGCTGTTCACATCCATACGGTTGTTGGTGATTGCTAGCAGCTTGGCCACCGTGTTGTGGCGGATCGCGACCGGATTGCGTTCATAACCGCCACGCTGGAAGAAGTTCGCAGTCGGCACCTGCTCGCGCATCGCCTGCGGCATGGTCACCATGTCAAAACCATTGCCATCGCCGGTGAGATTCATCATCTCGAGCTCGGCCGCCGACAGCGGACGATCAACGCCGCGCGCCCGCGCGAAATGCACCGAGGTGAGCAGCTTGTGCACCTGCAATTGCGGACCAATATCCATGTCCAGGACCAGCGCATGCATGGCCCAGCCCTGCGGCGTGGTACCGAGCTTCTCGAAGGCGCTCCAGCTTTGCGGGTGGCTCTTGACGACCGCGTGCATGCGCTTGAACACCGCGATCTTGTGATCCATCGCCTTGCGCTGCGGGCCCTGAAGCATCGCCGCCCTGTCGTTCAGAACCTTGAGGAGTTGCGGTCCCTTCTCGGCGATGATCGTGATCGTATTGGCCGTCAGCAGCTGGTTATAGCCAATCGCTGTCGAGATCGCGCGCGAGCCGGGTTTTGATGGATTGAGGCCCGACTGCATGTCGTGACCGCCATTGCCGCCCGTCTCGAACGAATAGACCCGCACCC
>CALRZK010000540.1:0-3581 GCA_943372615.1 Bradyrhizobium ivorense
TGGCAATATGGAAGTGTTCATGCGCTACGGCACCAAGGAGCATAAGCAGAAGTGGCTGAAGCCGCTGATGAATGGCGAGATCCGCTCCGCCTTCCTGATGACCGAGCCCAATGTGGCGTCGTCGGACGCCACCAATATCGAGACCTCGATCAAGCGCGAAGGCGACGAATATGTCATCAACGGCACCAAATGGTGGTCGTCGGGCATGGGCGATCCCCGCTGCAAGATCATGATTGTGATGGGCAAGACCGACCCGACGGCGGCGAAACATCAGGCGCAGTCGCAGATCCTGGTGCCGGCCGATGCCAAGGGCGTGACCATCGAGAAGATGCTGCCGGTGTTCGGCTTCGACGATGCGCCGCACGGCCACGCGCGGGTAAAGCTCGAGAATGTGCGCGTGCCCGTCAGCAATATCCTGCTCGGCGAAGGCCGCGGCTTCGAGATCGCCCAGGGCCGTCTGGGGCCGGGCCGTATCCATCACTGCATGCGCACCATCGGCAAGGCCGAGGAAGCACTGGAGAAGATGGTGCGCCGCCTGCAGTCGCGCACGGCCTTTGGCAAGAAGATCATCGAATATTCCGTGTGGGAGGAGCGCATCGCGCAGGCCCGTACCGATATCGAGATGAACCGTCTGCTCTGCCTCAAGGCGGCCGACATGATGGACAAGGTTGGCAACAAAACCGCGCAGCTCGAAATCGCGATGATCAAGGTCTCCGGCCCGAATATGGCGCTGAAGATCATCGACAACGCGATCCAGGCCTATGGTGCGGCGGGTGTGTCGGACGATGCGGGGCTTGCCCGCGACTATGCGTCCATGCGCACGATGCGTCTGGCCGACGGCCCGGATGAGGTGCATAATCGTGCGATTGCACGGCTGGAACTGAAGAAATACGCCAATGCGCCGGATACGACGATCGAGGCATTGGCCGGGCGACACTGACACAACTTGTGTCGGATGCGGTGCAGCGTGACTGCGGCGCCGCATCCGGTACAACAAGAAAAATGAAAACGAGGATACGACGTGACCGATGGTGTGAAGCGCGACGACGAATATAACGGCACGCGGCCGGTGGAAGACCGGCATCGCTTCGACGAAATGCGTCTCGATGCCTGGATGCGCGAGCACGTGGAGGATTTCGAGGGGCCGCTGACTGTGCTGCAGTTCAAGGGCGGTCAGTCGAACCCGACCTATCGGCTCAACACGCCGAAGCGCTCTTACGTCATGCGGCGCAAGCCGTTCGGCAAGCTGCTGCCCTCGGCGCATGCCGTCGATCGCGAATTCAAGGTCATCGCAGCGCTGGGCAAGCAGGGCTTTCCGGTCGCGAAGGCCTATGCGCTGTGCACCGATGATGCGGTGCTCGGCTCGGCCTTCTATGTGATGTCGATGGAAGACGGCCGCATCTTCTGGGATCCGGCACTGCCATCCGTCGACAGGAGCGAACGCCGCGCGATCTTCACCTCCAAGATCGAGACGCTGGCGCAACTGCACAGCTACGATCCCGAGAAGATCGGGCTCGGCGACTTCGGTCGTCCCGGCAACTATTTCGCCCGTCAGGTCGATCGCTGGACCAAACAGTATCGCGCTTCCGAGACCCAGCTCATTCCGGAAATGGAGCGGCTGATCGAATGGCTGCCGACTTCGGTGCCGGAGCAGGAACGTGTGTCGGTGGTGCATGGCGACTATCGCATCGACAATATGGTGTTCAACGCAACGCAGCCGAAGGTGCAGGCGGTGCTCGACTGGGAGCTGTCGACCCTCGGCGATCCCATGGCCGACTTCACCTATCTGTTGATGCAGTGGATCATGCCGGGCCTCGAAAACCTTGATTACAAAGCGCTCGACATCCCGACCATGGATGAAGCCGCAAAAATCTATTGCGACTATGCGGGTCGCAAGGATGTGCCGGACCTGAACTGGTACTATTGCTACAATCTGTTCCGGCTCACCGGCATTCTGCAGGGCATCGCCGGCCGCGTGCGCGATGGCACCGCATCGTCGGCCAAGGCGATGGAGTCGGCCAAGCGCACGGTGCCACTGGCTCAGGCATCGTGGAAATACGCACAGCTCGCCGGCGCGAAATAAGCGCATCTGCCAATCTGTAGGGTGGGCAAAGGCACGCAGTGCCGTGCCCACCTTCAAGTGCACGGCTGGTGGAGGTGGGCACGCTTCGCTTTGCCCACCCTACATACTTGAATTCTTCGGCGGTCATCTTGGCGCTGTCTCCCAATCTCACCGGAAGCCTGTTCATGGCCGGTGCCATGGCGACTTTCTGTGCCACGGATGCGATCTCGAAATTCCTGCTGCCGCAGATGAATTTCGGGCAGCTCGTGCTGTTGCGCGGCATCGTGGCTGGCACCTTGATCACCGCGCTGGCGGCACATCGTGGCGCACTGCGGCCACTGCGCGTACTGTTGGTGCGTCCGGTGGCGCTGCGCATTATCGGTGAGGTCGTCGGCACGATCTTCTTCCTCCAGGCGATCACGCATCTGCCGCTCGGCAATGTGTCGGCGATCATCCTGTCGCAGCCGCTGGCGATCACGCTCGGTGCGGTGCTGATCTTCGGTGAGCGCGTCGGCTGGCGACGCTGGCTGGCGATTGCCGCGGGCTTCATCGGCGTGCTGATCATCGTCAAGCCGGGGGCTGCCGGTTTCAATCAATTCACCTTGCTGGCGCTGGTCTCGGTGGCGTTCTATGCGCTGCGCGATCTCGCCACCAAGAGAATTCCAGCTGAGATCCCCGCGCTGTTCGTGACTTTGCTCACGACGATTTCCATGACGACAGTCGGCGGGCTTCTGATGATGCCTCTCGGCGGCTGGGTAGCGCCGTCCATCCCAGCGCTTGCGCTGCTGTCGCTCGCAGCCGTTCTGGTGCTGATCGGCTATCAATGCGTGATCATGGCGTTGCGTGTCGGTGATATCTCAGCCGTGGCGCCGTTTCGCTATACGCAACTGCTCTGGGCGATGCTGCTCGGCTATCTCATTTTCGGCGATGTGCCTGATGGCGCGATGATCCTGGGCGCGTCGATCATCGTTGCTTCCGGCCTTTACACCTTCCACCGCGAGCATCTTCGCAACCGCGAAATGCTGATGGCAGCCAAGACGGGCAGCGCACCCACCGACGCGCCATAGTCGCCGCGCCATGCAGATCTGCGCAGGCCACCGGCGCAGGCGCGGTCTGGTTCGCACCAGTTTTTTCGTGCACATGAGATTGCATCTCTCGCGCTGACTCCGGGGCTCCTCCGGCAGCTTGTCCAAGAAACGTCCCGGCGGAAACCTTGCCTCTCTCTCCCAATATGCGCGGAAGCCTGATGATGGCCGTGGCCATGGCGGGCTTCAGCATGAACGACGCCACCACGAAATATCTCACCGCGGAGATGAATTTCGGCCAGGTCATGCTGGTGCGCGGTTCGCTTTCCATCGTGCTGGTGTTCGCGCTGGCCTGGTACCAGCAGGCACTGCGGCCGGTCAGCGTGTTGTTCAAGCTGCCGGTGGCATTGCGCGTGCTCGGCGAGATCGGCGGCACGTCGACATTCCTCGCCGCAATCACCCATCTGCCGCTGGCCAATGTGTCGGCGATCTTC
>CALRZK010000541.1:0-3580 GCA_943372615.1 Bradyrhizobium ivorense
TGCCGCCACCGAAACCACCGCCGCCATCGAATTCGAACGACTGTGCACCACCGCGCGCGCCGCGACCGGCTGCGCCGCCGAACATGCTGTTCAGGATATCTTCGAAACCTGCACCACCGGCGCCGGCGCCAAAGCCCTGCTGGCCGCCGCGGAAGGCGTGTTCGAAGCCGGCACCGCGCGCACCGCCGCGGCCACCGCCCGGAAAGCCCTGGAAGCGTACCTTGCCTTCGGCATCGATCTCGCCGCGGTCGAACTGCTTGCGCTTCTCCTCGTCTCCGAGGATTTCATTGGCCGCGTTTACTTCCGAAAACCGCTCGGCGGCCTTCGGATCATCTTTGTTGGCGTCGGGATGATGCTTCTTGGCGAGCTTGCGAAAGGCGCTCTTGATCGCCGCAGCATTGGCGCCCCGCTGCACCCCCAAGACCTCATAGGGGTCGCGCATCCGTCGTCTCTCCTCAATTATGCGAAATGCGGACGGGAGCCCGCGTGAATGGCGTGCAGGAAACCCCTGCTTGCCCTTTCATCTGGGGTGTTCGTGTCATTTTTGCAACGGGACCGCAAGCGTCGGGGCGCGAATCTTAGCTGCGTTTCCGAATCTTAGCTTCGCTTCCGAATCTTAGCTGCGCTTCCAAGGCACGAGGGTCCGCACGTCCCAACGCCCACGCTCGCCTTTACACGCCGCACCTTGCATCCAGCTTTCGGTGGTGCCGTTGACGTAGGACGCCAGGAAATCCCGGCAGGTCTTGCCTGCGTCCACATAGGTGCTGGAGAGCGGCGTCACCGAACCGCGCGCACCGGTTGCGGGATTTTCCCATGGCTGGCTGGAATCGCGGCTGCCTTTGGTCAGGACATCGCTGGACGCGTTCCGCACCAGAGCCAGATCGGCCTCGGTCGGATCATAGCTCGCTGGCCGCGCCATCGGCGTGATGGAGCCCGTGACGTCGCCGCCTTCCATTTTGGCGAATGGACCGTCGTCGCTGCGCATGATGCTGCAACCACCGAGACCGGTGCCGATGAGAATAGCTGTCAACGCGGCCCTGAGCGGGCACAGACCCGATAGGCCAATGCTGTTCCGTGCCCTATATAGGTCGAACCTATGCAGGGACGGCAGCGCACGCTTGACAGCAGGCCAACGCAAATCGGAACTCCGGACATGACCGACACGACCTCCTCCATCAAAACCGCAACTCCGTTAACGTCCGGTGATTTTACGGCGGCTGAAGAACCATTTGCGCTGTTTTCCGAGTGGTTTAACGAGGCAAGGACCTCCGAGCCGAACGATCCCAACGCGATGGCGCTGGCGACCGTCGATGCCGACGGACTGCCCGATGTGCGCATGGTGCTGATGAAGGGCTTCGATGCCGACGGTTTTGTCTTTTACAGCCACATCGCCAGCCAGAAGGGCCAGGAGCTCGCCGGCAATCCCAAGGCGGCGCTGCTGTTTCACTGGAAGTCGCTGCGCCGTCAGGTCCGCATTCGCGGTCCGGTGACGCCTGTCACGTCCGAGGAAGCCGACGAATATTTCGCCAGCCGTCCGAAGCAGGCGCAGATCGGCGCCTGGGCCAGCAAGCAATCGCAGCCGCTGGAGAGCCGCTTTGCCTTCGAACAGGCCATCGCCAAGGAAGGCGCCAAATACCTGATCGGCAATGTGCCGCGACCGCCAGGCTGGAGCGGATGGCGCATCACGCCGCAGCGCATGGAATTCTGGCACGATCGCCCCTATCGCCTGCATGACCGTATCGAATTCCGCCGCGAGGCCGTAGGCAGCGCGTGGGACAAAGTGAGGATGTATCCGTGAACGCCGATCCGGCCGCGAGGCCCAAAGCCGCTGCTCATTCCGGCTCCAACGCGCCCAAGCGCACCATGCTGCTGACAGGTGCCAGCCGCGGCATCGGCCATGCCACGGTGATGCGCTTTTCCAGCGCGGGCTGGCGCGTGCTGACCTGTTCGCGGCATCCGTTCCCGGAAGTCTGTCCGTGGGATGCAGGTCCCGAAGATCACATCCAGGTCGACCTCGCTAACCATGACGACACCGCCCGTGCCATCGACGACATCAAGGAGCGGCTGAATGGCGGCGCGCTGCATGCGCTGGTGAACAATGCCGCGATCTCGCCGAAGGCCGAAGGCGGCAAGCGGATGGGCTCGATCGACACCGATGTCGATACATGGACCCATGTGTTCAACGTCAATTTCTTCGCACCGATCATGATGGCCCGCGGACTGATCGAACAGCTCAAGGCCGCCAAAGGCTCGGTGGTGAATGTGACCTCGATCGCCGGCTCGCGCGTGCATCCGTTTGCCGGTGCTGCTTACGCCACATCGAAGGCCGCGCTCGCCGCGCTGACGCGCGAGATGGCGTCGGATTTCGGCGCGGTCGGCGTGCGTGTGAATGCGATCGCGCCGGGCGAGATCGATACCTCGATCCTGTCGCCGGGCACCCAGACCATCGTCGATCAGCAGATTCCGATGCATCGCCTCGGCACGCCCGACGAAGTCGCCAAGATCATCTATGTGCTGTGCACGGAGACGAGTTCATACGTGAACGGTGCCGAGATCCACATCAATGGTGGTCAGCACGTTTGACCGCACGCTCGGCTGCCTCCCAAAACTCCGCCGTCATGGTGAGGTGCGCGCTCTTGCGCGCCTCGAACCATGAGTGGCCGGGCTCCTGAGCGCGCGGCGATCCTTCGAGGCTCGCTTCGCGAGCGCCTCAGGATGACGGCGGAGTTTTTGGGTAAGGGATTTTTAGTCGCAAGGAGTGAGGCAGGCGCCTTTCTGGCGCTCCTCTTGAGGGAAGAACGGGACCGTCAGTCCGCGTAAAACTTCCGCAGCATCGGCGCTTCGGCGCTGAGGCCGGCGCTCGAGCAATCATCGTCGGACTCACCATCGAGCAAAGCTGCTCCGCAATGCCGGCAATTGCGTGCCGTCATGGCCTGAGCCTTGCCGACGACACGCCGCGCTGCCTGGTAAGAGCGCAGATCGACGACGTTCCGCCCGGTTAGTTCTGTTCTGTCAACCATTGCTGTCCTCTTCAGTAGTGACAGCGCTTATGACAGCAAGACTTAGCGCAACCGTTCAGCGAACAGGTCGAATTTTACTGGAAACATTGTGGCGGAAGAGAGCACCTATGGAACGGTGCCTGACGAATGCGTGTCCATGATCTCGCGGCGCCTGAGACGTCCGAGGTGTGAGCATTTCTCCCCTCGAAGACATGAGGGGAGGCAGCACGCCGTAAGGCGCACTTAGGTGGGACTTGACGCTGCTCCTGCCTGCTGGATCGCCAGCAAACCCGAGCCGCGCAACGCCTTACGGCGCGCCACCGCGACGTTGTTCCAGTCGGAGGACCGCTCTTCCGGGTACTGGGCGCTGTCCCGCAGGAGAGCCATCCGACGGATTTCTCCGCCTTCGCCCGCACCATGTCCAGCCGCGCTAGCGGCAGACCCCCGTAGTGGGGCCGGACGGTTACCCCCGACCACCCGAGTGCGTGAGGCCGCGTGAGCCTCCCGCCCGCAGGCGCCGCATCCACGTTCCGCCCAAAAGGCGCCTCATGAGAGCGCCCCTCGCGAACGAGACGCGAGGG
>CALRZK010000542.1:0-3577 GCA_943372615.1 Bradyrhizobium ivorense
AAATGGAATGAACTGCCGAAGCACTATCAGACCGTCATCGCGAATGCCTCCGCCAATGCCAATCTCTGGATGAGCGCGCGCTATGACATGCTGAACCCGGCGGCGCTGAAGCGGCTGATCGCCAGCGGCACGCAGCTGAAGCCCTATCCCGTCGACATGATGGACGCCTGCCTGAAGGCGACCAATGAATTGTGGGCGGAGATCTCCGCGAAGAACGCCGACTTCAAAAAGACCATCGAGGCGATGCAGGCCTATCGCAATGACCAGTATCTGTGGTGGCAGGTCGCCGAGCACACGTTTGACAGCTACATGATCCGCTCGCGGCCACGCGGCTGAGGCGTTTGCGACGACAAAGATAGCTTTCGCAACAAAGTATTTGACACGACACGACGGTGTCCGCCCTATGCACCAAACATCAGGGAGAGGACACCGTCTTGCGGAATATTCTGATTGCAGCCTCCATGCTGCTGGGCATCACGCCGGCACTTGCTGCGGACTACCCCACACGCCCGATCCGCCTGATCGTGCCGCTGCCGGCCGGCTCCTCCACCGATGCGATCGCGCGCGTCTTCGCCGACAGCGTCTCGGCGAAACTCGGCCAGCAGTTCATCATCGACAACAAGACCGGCGCCGATGGCGCCATCGCCGCGACCGAGGTGAAGCGCAGCGCGCCGGATGGCTACACGATCATGCTGGCGTCCAACAGCGCCATGTCTGGCGTGCCCGCTCTGCGCAAGGCGCCGCCCTATGACGTCACGGCTGACTTCACGCCGATCGTGAATATCGGCCGCTACAACTTCTTCCTCTATGTGAACAGCGACGTTCCGGCCAAGACGCTGAGTGAATTCATCACCTATGCCAAGGCCAATCCCGGCAAGCTCGCTTATGGCTCCGGCAACACCACGGGCCGCCTGTCGGTGGCCTCGCTGGCGATGGCGAACGGCCTCGACATGACCCATGTCCCCTATCGCGGCGAGCCACCGGCGATCACCGATCTCATCACCAATCGCATCCAGATCATGATGGCCACGTCGGGGATCGGGATGGGGCACGTCAAGGAAGGCAAGCTGCGCGCGCTCGCCACCATTCTCGACCAGCGCAGCCCGTCCTATCCCGACATCCCGACCATGGCCGAAGCCGGCTTCCCCGATCTCAAGCTCACAGCCTGGGCCGCCGTGTTCGGCCCGCGCGACATGCCCGCCGATGTCGTCACGACGCTGAACAAGGCGTTTCGCGAAGCCATGAACGATCCGGCGGTCAAGCAACGCATGCTCGAGCAGGACATCACGCTGACGCCCTCGACGCCGGAAGAACTCGGCGACATGGTCAAGCAGCAGCTCGATATCCACCGCAAGATCGTTTCGGCCGCCGGCATCGAATTGATGCCCTGAGGGCAAGGCGCCGCTGCGCGACGTAAAAAGCAAACCTCCGGTCGGGCATGACCGGAGGTTTTTGTTTTGGAGGTTGGCTGATCGGTGCGCGTGGTCAGGCTGCATCCCGGTATTCAATGGGCAGCATATCGCGGAGCGTCCTCCCCGCCACGATGCGTGCGGATGCGGCCACGGGACGAGGCGTCAGGCGGCGCTGCTGCAGGCGCATGAAACGTCGCTTCACCTCGGCGCGGTAGAGATAGAAGCGGCCGAGCGCGAAAAGCGGACGCATCCAGATAAAAATGAGTTGAACCATCGCAGCGTCTCCGAAATCAGTCGTCTCTTGTGAACGCCGGGAACATTGCATCCCCCCTGCCGCGGGACCATAAGCAGGCGTTCTGTGCTCTTGTTCGATCGTTCAAATCGATGTCGGATCCCCTCAGTGATGTGCTCTCGCTGCTGCGCGTGGAGAGCACCCGATCAACGCGCCTCGAAGCCCGCGACCCATGGGCGCTGAGCTTTCCGGCGCACCACCACATCGTGTTCGGCGCCGTTCTCGAGGGCGGTATGATCCTGACGCTGGGCGACGGCCTCCCCGCAGTCACGCTCGCGACCGGTGATTGCTATCTGCTCACTCGTGGCCGGCCCTATCGGATGGGAAGCGGCGCGCGGGTGCGGGCGGAGAGCGGCCGCGCGATCTTCGAGCAACGTCTCGGTGATGACGGCGTCGTCCGCTATGGCGACGGCCCGCTCGGCCTCGTCTGGGCCGGCGGCAGCTTTCGGCTCGAGGCAGAGAGCGGCGACTTCCTGCTCAATTTCTTGCCGCCGATCATCCATCTGCCGTCGGGCTCCATCGATGGCAGCCCGCTGCGCGCGGCCTATGGCCTGATCCGGGCAGAAACGGCCAATCGCAAGCCGGGCGCCAGCGCGATCGCCGGCAGCATCGCCAATATCTTCTTGGTGCAGATGCTGCGGGCTTTTCTCGAGTGCTCCGACCGGCCGAGCGGATGGCTGGGCGCCATGTCCGATCAGCGGATCGGTCACGCGCTGATCGCGATCCATCGTGACTATGCGCGATCCTGGACAGTCGAGCAGCTCGCGAGCCTATCAGGCATGTCGCGCACCGCCTTTGCCGTGCGGTTCAGGACGCTGGTCGGCATGGCGCCGCTGGAATATCTGTCGGGATGGCGCATGGCCGTGGCCAAGGCGGCAATCCTGAAAGGCGAACATCTGTCGGATGTCGCCGAGAAAGTCGGCTACTCCTCCGACGCTGCGTTTAATGCCGCCTTCAAGCGCACGACCGGCCAAAGCCCGGGCAAGTTTCGGCCGGGCTAATCCAACGTCGCGAAACCGGCCTTCGACAGCTTCATGCTCCGCTCGCGACAACAACGGGGCTCGATGCGGCGCCGCCTGCCACGACGCCCAGGGTGATGACCTCCGAGCTTTCGATATGCGGCTGCAACTCGCCGAACAGTTTTGTGATGTGAGGCGCTGCCAGATGCTTCTGTAACAGTTCGCGGCTGCTCCATAGCTCGGTCCAGACGAAGCGGCGCGGCTCTGCCACGTCTCGATTCAGCTGATAGCTGATGCAGCCGTCTTCATTCAGCGTGGTGGTGATGACATCGCGAAACAGCCCCTCAACACGGGTCTCAGTGCCGGGCTTAGCGACGAAAATGGCGACGACGGGTGTCATGACAAGGCTCCTGTGCTGAGGGCCGGACCATGACCATCACCGTGGGACCATGTCTACCAATTCCGCGTTGCGGAATGATCGCAGCAATGCCGCAGGTGGCCCGGAGCCTGATCACTCGACGCTAGCCCGATGCCGGCCTTGCACAGCATGACGGGAAACTCGCATAGTCCTCGCAATCAAAAGCGTCCTGGGAGTCTCCACGCCTATGCAGTTCGATGACGTCATTCTCGGCCGCCGCAGCATTCGCGGCTACAAGCCTGATCCGGTGCCGCAAAAGCTGATCGAGGAAATCATCAATCTGGCGATGCGCGCGCCATCCTCGATGAACACCCAGCCGTGGAATTTCTATGTCATCACCGGCGAGCCGCTGAACAAGATCCGCGCCGGCAATACCGAACGGATGGTCGCGGGTATTCCGCAGTCGCGCGAATTCCGCACCGGGCAGCCTTTTGCGGGCCATCACCGCGATCGCCAGGTCGGCGTCGCCAAGCAGCTGTTCGCC
The DNA here is from genome assembly GCA_943372615.1 of Bradyrhizobium ivorense. GTDB lineage: Bacteria > Pseudomonadota > Alphaproteobacteria > Rhizobiales > Xanthobacteraceae > Tardiphaga > Tardiphaga ivorense_A. Next base: position 3,566 of record CALRZK010000542.1, read on the forward strand.
GCGATGGGCATC
>CALRZK010000543.1:0-3561 GCA_943372615.1 Bradyrhizobium ivorense
CGGCGGCGCCGCATGCCAAGCGCAGCGATCCGAAGAAGAGTTTTGCGCCGAAGCCGAAAGGCAAGGCTGCGAAGGCCGCCAAGAAGCCGCCGCCGAAGAACACCAAGGCCCACCGCCTCGCCGCAGATGCCAAGCGCCGCGGCGATATCGATTGACCCGAAGGAGACTGAGCCATGGCCGCTATCAGCGCCAACCGACTTGAACTCTTGCAGATTGCCGACGCCGTTGCCCGCGAGAAAACGATCGATCGCGGCATCGTCATCTCGGCGATGGAAGAGGCGATCGCGAAAGCTGCGCGCGCGCGTTACGGCTCGGAAACCGATGTTCACGCCGAAATCCATCCGAAGACCGGCCAGCTCTCGCTGACCCGCCACATGCTGGTGGTCGAGGATGTCGAGAACGCGTCGAACCAGATCTCGCTCAATGATGCGCAGCGCGCCAATCCGGGCGCCCAGGTCGGCGACACCATCGCCGATACGCTGCCGCCGCTGGAATATGGCCGTATCGCCGCGCAGTCGGCCAAGCAGGTCATCGTGCAGAAGGTGCGCGAAGCCGAGCGTGACCGTCAGTATCAGGAATTCAAGGATCGCATCGGCGAGATCGTCAACGGCGTCGTCAAGCGCGTCGAATATGGCTCTGTCATCGTCGATCTCGGCCGTGGCGAAGCGATTGTCCGTCGCGACGAAATGCTGCCGCGCGAAGTGTTCCGCAATGGCGATCGCGTGCGTGCTTATGTGTTCGACGTGCGCCGCGAGACCCGTGGCCCGCAGATCTTCCTGTCGCGCACCCATCCGCAGTTCATGGCGAAGCTGTTCGCGCAGGAAGTGCCGGAAATCTATGACGGCATCGTCGAGATCAAGGCGGTTGCCCGCGATCCCGGTTCGCGCGCCAAGATCGGCGTGATCTCCCGTGATTCCTCGGTGGATCCGGTCGGCGCCTGCGTCGGTATGCGCGGTTCGCGCGTGCAGGCCGTGGTGAACGAGCTGCAGGGCGAAAAGATCGACATCATTCCGTGGTCGCCCGATATCGCGACCTTCGTGGTGAACGCACTGGCGCCGGCGGAAGTCTCCAAGGTCGTCATCGACGAAGACCGCGAGCGCATCGAAGTCGTGGTGCCGGACACCAACAACCAGCTCTCGCTGGCCATCGGTCGCCGCGGCCAGAACGTGCGTCTGGCCTCGCAACTGACCGGCTGGGACATCGACATCCTCACCGAACAGGAAGAATCCGAGCGTCGCCAGGCCGACTTCGAGAACGCCACCCGCGTGTTCATGGAAGCGCTGAATGTCGACGAAGTCGTCGGTCAGTTGCTCGCGTCGGAAGGCTTCACCAATGTTGAAGAACTGGCGCTGGTGGATGCCAAGGAACTGTCCAGCATCGAAGGCTTCGACGACGAGACCGCCGAAGAGCTGCAGAGCCGTGCCCGCGAATATCTGGAACAGCAGGAAGCCGAGCTGAGCGCCCGTTGCAAGGAGCTCGGTGTCGATGAAGCGCTGCGCGACGTTCCCGGCGTGACCCTGCAGATGATGGTCAAGTTCGGCGAAAACGACGTCAAGACCGTCGAGGACCTCGCTGGCTGCGCCACCGACGATATCGTCGGCTGGACCGAGCGCAAGGAAGGCTCCGAGCCGGTCAAGCATGCTGGCTATCTCGATGCCAACGAGATGTCCCGTGAAGATGCCGAGCGCATGATCATGGAAGCCCGCGTCGTTGCTGGCTGGATCACCCGCGAAGACCTGGACAAGGGCGTCGAGCCCGAGTCCGAAGAAGCCGAAGCGTAAGGATATGCGCCACGCATGCTCGCCAGTTTTGACCCCGCAGATCTTGATCGCGGTCCCCGAGACACCAAATCGGGGACTGAGCGGATGTGCGTGGTCACACGTAGCGTGCGTCCGATCGATGAACTGATCCGTTTCGTCCTCGCCCCCACCGGCGAGCCTGTCCCCGATCTCAAGCGCAAGCTGCCGGGCCGGGGCATGTGGGTGTCAGCCACGCATCAAGCGGTGGCCGAGGCCGTGAAGCGCAATCTGTTCGCCCGGGGCTTCAAGACTAACGTCAAGCCGTCGGCGGATCTCGCCGATGAAACCGATAAATTGATGCTGCGCGGCGTGATCGAGGCATTGGCCATGGTGGCCAAGGCGGGTCAGGTCGTCGCTGGATTCACCAAGGTCGAAGACACATTACGGCGTAATACGGCCGGAATCTTGTTGCATGCCTCCAATGGCGCCGCTGACGGCATTCGCAAACTGGACGGCATCGCCCGCCAGAATGCCGAATTCGACGAAGAAACCGACCCGTTGCCCATCATTTCGTTGCTTCACAGCGACGACTTGGATTTGGCATTGGGGCGGTCAAATGTGATACATGCTGCCGTGCTGACAGGCCCGGCGGGCAAAACGTTCCTGTCGCGCAGCCAGAACCTGGTCCGATACCGGATGGCTGACGCTGACATCAACGCACGCGCCAAACCATCGAAGACCCATGCGTCGCCGGACACGGCGCCGCCGGACGACGATCTCGCCGATTGAAATTAGAACGATGACGAATGTGCGACCGCGCACACCGCAAAAGGACTAGGACTGCTGAATGGTTGATACGAAAACGCCTGGCGACAAGACTCTGAGCGTTCCCAGCAAGACCTTGACGCTGAAGCCACGCGTCGAGCAGAGCACTGTGCGCCAGAGCTTCAGCCAGGGCCGTAGCAAGCAGGTGGTCGTCGAGAAACGCGGCAAGCGCCGCATTCCCGGCGAAAGCCACACTGAAGCTCCGGCACCGGCCGCTCCCGCTCCGACACCTGCACCGGCAGCTCCCGTGGCCGCCGCGCCGGCGCCTGCTGCGCCGAAGCCGGCTGCACCGGCCGCTCCGGCTCCTGTCGCTGCTGCGCCTGCACCGGCTCCGGCGCCCGCACCTGTGGCTGCTGCTCCGGCAGCGCCTGCGCTTGCGGCTCCCGTTCGTGCGGCTGCACCGGCCGCTCCGGTTCGTCCTGCCGCGCCCGCTGCCCCCGTTCGCACCTCTTCGTCCGGTTCGTCGTCCCGTGCTCCGTCGGCGCCTTCGCGCTCGGCTTCTCCGCCGCCGCGTGGTGGTTCGCAGCGTCCGCAGCCGCCGCAGCGCAGTGGCTCCGGCGTCGTGCTGCGCACGCTGACCGAGGACGAACGCGCCGCCCGAACCGCTGCGCTCGCCGATGCGCGCGCCCGCGAGGTCGAAGAGCGTCGTCTTGCGGAGGCCGAAGCGGCCCGCCGCAACACCAAGGAATACAAGGAACAGATGGAGCGCGAGGCCGCCGAGGCCCGTCGCAAGGCCGAGGAAGAGCGCCACCGTCTGGAAGAAGAAGCAAAGCGCAAGGCGGAAGCCGAAGCCAAGCGCCGTGAGGCCGAGGCTGAAGCCAAGGCCAAGACGGCTGCACGGTCGACGACCACCACCGCTCGTGCTCCGATTGCTACCACGTCGGGCCGTCCGGCCGTTGCTGCCGATGGCAGCGACGAGGACGAGGCGCCGCGCGTCGTGCGCCGTCCCGGCGGTGGTCCGGCTCGCCCGGTCATTGCGCCGCGTCCGGCTGCCAAG
>CALRZK010000544.1:0-3558 GCA_943372615.1 Bradyrhizobium ivorense
CGATCAATCACCTGACGCTGAACGAGAACGATATCGGGCCGTATCGCTCCTATCTGAAACTGTCGCCGCCTCTGCGCACCGAAGAGGATCGTCGCGCGCTGGTGGATGCGGTGGCGTCCGGCCTGATCGACGTCATCATGTCCGATCACAATCCGCAGGACGTCGAGACCAAGCGCCTGCCGTTTGCGGAAGCCGAGCCCGGCGCCATCGGTCTCGAGACCATGCTCTCCGCAGGCCTGCGCCTGCTCCATAACGGCGAGCTCAGCCTGACACAGCTCATCCGCGCGATGTCCACCAAGCCGGCCGAACTGCTCGGCCTGCCCGGCGGCACGCTGCGTGCGGGCTCGGTGGCCGATGTCATCGTCATCGATGCCGATGTGCCGTGGGTGCTCGATCCCGCCGATCTGAAATCGCAATGCAAGAACACGCCATTCGACGAGGCGCGCTTCAGCGGCCGCGTCATCCGCACGATCGTTGGCGGGCGCACCGTCTATGAGCACGTCTAAGGGACGATCATGAACCCGCTCTATATCCTCGCCGCCGCTTTCGGATATCTGCTCGGGTCGATCCCGTTCGGCCTACTGATCACCAAAATGGCCGGCACCGAAGACATCCGCGGCATCGGCTCCGGCAATATCGGCGCCACCAATGTGCTGCGCACCGGCCGCAAGGGCCTCGCTGCGGCCACGCTGATTTGCGACGCGCTGAAGGGCACCATCCCGGTGGTGATCATCGGCCTGTTGAGTGGCGACCTCGCGCCCGTCCCGGCAATGATCGCCGCGGTGGCAGCCTTTCTCGGCCATCTCTTTCCGGTCTGGCTCGGCTTCAAGGGCGGCAAGGGCGTCGCCACCTATATCGGGGTGATGCTCGGCCTGTTCTGGCCGGCAGGCCTGATCTTCTGCATCACCTGGCTCGCCACCGCGCTGACCACGCGCTACTCGTCCTTCGCGGCCCTCGCCGCCAGCGCGCTGACGCCAATGTTCCTCTGGTACATGAAGGCCCCGCAGCTCGCGATCCTCGGTGCCGCACTGACGGTGCTGCTGTGGTTCATGCACCGCGAAAATATCAAGCGGCTGCTGAACGGGACGGAAGGCAAGATCGGGAAGAAATAGTCAAAACACCCTTGCTCCCTGTTTCGCATCGAGGTCGAATTCCCAGATCTCCACGCCCGGTCCGACCAGATGGCCGTGGCATTTGATGTAGTGCGAGATCAGGCTGACACGTGACTGCGGATGCAGGTGACGCAGCGCGAACAGGATTTTCCGATAATCGCGCGGCGCGGCGCTGAATTGCAGGATCGCCTCGTTCAGCCCGCGGATTTTGGCGCAAGGCACATTCCCCGACACCGTCCAGGTGTAGGACTTGCACTCCACGATAATGCGCGGGCTGGCGCTGCCGAGATCGAAACGCTTCTTCCGGAACGAGCGATGCCCAACCGGCAACGAGTAGTTCGGCGCCAGCATGACGCCTTCGGAGTGGAAGAACAGCTGCGCGGCTTCCTCGAACTCGCGCCCGACGGCGACATTGCTCGATGCGCCGGGCCGCTGATAGTTGTTCACGTCCCACAGCATTGACGCCATCACTGAACACAAGCCAGACGGGCTTACCCCTACTCTCGCACCTTAGGTACGAATGTCAATTGAATGCATCTGGAAGTTGATTAAGCTGACCCGTGGGGGACCACAGCTTGATCGATTCACCGCATGCACCGATCCGCCTGACTGACGAGCAGCGGCGCGACTGGCTGCGCCTGATCCGCAGCGAGAACGTGGGCCCGCGGACATTTCGCGCGCTGATCAACCAGTTCGGCAGTGCACGCGCCGCGCTGGAGCGCCTCCCCGACCTTGCGCGTCGTGGCGGCGCGATCCGTGGCGGACGCATCTGCAGCGACGATGAAGCCGATCACGAGATCGCGCGCGGCAGCCGCATCGGCGTGGCGCTGGTCGCGCCTGGGGAAGCCGGCTATCCGCCGCGCCTCGCCACGATTGACGATGCACCGCCTTTGCTCGGCGTGCGCGGCAATCACGACGCCATGGCGCGGCCGATGATTGCCATTGTCGGCTCGCGCAATGCCTCCGGGGCCGGGCTGAAATTCGCCGAGACATTGGCGCATGAACTCGCGGATGCCGAATTCGTCGTGATCTCCGGCCTCGCCCGTGGCATCGATCAGGCCGCCCATCATGCCAGCGCCGCCGCCGGCAGTGTCGCCGTGCTGGCCGGCGGGCATGAGCGCATCTATCCCCCCGAACATGAGGACTTGCTGCTCGACCTGCTGGCTTTCGGCGGCGCCATCTCGGAGATGCCGCTCGGTCATGTGCCACGCGCGAAGGATTTTCCGCGGCGCAATCGGCTGATTTCGGGCGCAGCACTGGGCGTGGTCGTGATTGAGGCCGCAGAGCGCTCGGGATCACTCATCACCGCCCGCATGGCTGCTGAGCAAGGGCGTGAAGTTTTCGCCGTTCCCGGCTCGCCGCTCGATCCACGCGCCGCCGGCACCAACCGGCTGATCAAGCAAGGCGCCACGCTGGTCACAGAAGCCGCCGACGTCATCAATGCCGTCGCGCCGATCATGGAGCGGCCGCTCGAATTGCCGAGCCGCGAGCCGGACGACAGGGTGTCATTCGACGAGCCGGACGACAGCGATCGCGCCCGCATCATCGGCCTGCTCGGCCCAAGCCCGATCGGCATTGATGATCTGATCCGTATGGCAAGGGTGTCTGCGACGACGGTGCGCGTGGTGCTGCTGGAGTTGGAACTCGCGGGACGGCTGGAACGTCACGGCGGCGGGTTGGTTTCGATGGTATAGCGGTGCATGGGAAGCAAGGGCCATGGCAGGAAAAACCGCGCGTAACGAAGCGCTGAAGTTGATAGCAAGTTGGTTCAATGGCGCGTCGTTGACCATTGCCGGCGCGGGTGTCGCGCTGCCCATTCTCTCGCGCTATCTCGATATTGGCACAACGATTTCGCGACCGGAGCTATTCTGGAACGCGATCGTCATTTGCATCGGCTGCGCCCTGATCCTACATCTGCTGGGCCAGTATATGGTGGGAGCCATCGATGACTGATCAGGACATCCAGATGCTGTTGGCACCGGTCGTCATGACCGCGGCCTTTGCTGTGACAGGTTTGCTTTTGCGCCGCCACATTGTCAGAAAATATCGAACTGCGAACGAGCCTAAACTAGAGGGGCAGTCTGCACCGTCGTCTCATCTCGCTGATACACCAAAATCCCGGTAGCTCCCGGATCAAGTCCTGACGCTAACCGCCCTCCCCATCAAACTTCTCCCGCGCATTCGTGATTTGCGGCAGGTGATCGAGGGCCCAGGTGCCGAGCGCCTTTACCGGCTCAGACAACCCGCGGCCGAGTTCTGTGAGTTCGTAATCCACTCGCGGTGGGATGGTCGGATAGACCGTGCGCGTCACGAGGCCATCGCGCTCCAATCCGCGCAATGTCAGCGTCAGCATGCGCTGCGAGACGCCGCCGATCATGCGCTTCAGCTCATTGAAGCGGCGCGGGCCATCCATAAGCGACATGATCACCAGCACGCTCCATTTGTC
>CALRZK010000545.1:0-3545 GCA_943372615.1 Bradyrhizobium ivorense
CTCTACCCATCCTACGTTCGCACCAATTTCGCCTTGCTGTCCTCCATCAATCGATCGATATGCTTGCGGATATGGTCCGCCTCGGCAGTTGTGTTCGCCAAAGCGATGGCGCGATTGAAACTTTCGCGGGCTTCATCGCCGCGACCGAGCTGCATCAGATAGGCGCCCTGCACGCCGAAGAAGTGGAAGTAATTGGCGAGCTTGGTGGCCAAAGGCGCAATCATGTCCAGCGCCGCCTGCGGGCCGCGCACCTTTGACACTGCCACCGACCGGTTGAGCGTGATCACCGGCGACGGCTGTAGAATTTCCAGCGAGCCATAGAGCAGTTCGATCTGCGCCCAATCCGTATCCGCGGGCTTTTCCGCGCGCGCATGGAGCGCGGCTATCGCGGCCTGGATCTGATACGCGCCGGTGCGACTATGGCGCATGGCCTTGTCGATCAGCGCCAGCCCTTCCGCGATCATCTTGCCATTCCATTGCGAGCGATCCTGATCTTCCAGCAGGATCACATCGCCATTGGCATCAAAACGTGTGGTGGAACGGGCATATTGCAGCAGCATCAGTGCGGCGAGTCCCATGATCTCAGGCTCGGCAGGAAACAGCTTGAGCAACAATCGCGCGAGACGGATCGCCTCCTCGGAGAGCGGCGCACGCAGATCAGCGCTGTCGCCGCCGGCGGAGTAGCCTTCGTTGAAGACGAGATAGAGCATGGCAGCGACAGCGGCGAGGCGCTCGCTGCGCTCCGGCGCGCCCGGCGTTTCGAAAGGCACCTTGTTCTTGGCAATCGCTGCCTTGGCGCGGGTGATACGCTGCTCCATCGCGGCCTCGCTGACGAGGAAGGCGCGCGCGATTTGTTTCACGGTGAGACCGGACACGATCCGCAGCGCCAGTGCGATCTGTTGCGTGGCAGGCAATTGCGGATGACAGCAGATGAAGAGCAGCCGCAAGATGTCGTCGCGATATTGCGAGCCGTCGAGTCGATCCGCGATTTCACTTTCGGCATCGTCGAGATCGGAAATCGCGTGATCGTCCTCCGGCAGCGGTTGCTGGCGCTTGCCGCGGCGGAGATCGTCGATGGCAGTGTTGCGGCCCACCATGATCAGCCAAGCCGCGGCATCGCGCGGCGGGCCGTTCTGCGGCCAGTTCTTGAGCGCGCGCAGGCAGGCGTTCTGATACGCCTCCTCCGCGGTGTCGAGATCGCGGAAATAGCGCAGCAGCGCGCCGAGCGCCTGGGGACGCGCCGAGGTGAGGGCCGCATCGATCCAGGCCACATCGGTCATGGCGCGAATGTCCCGTGAAAGACGCCGATGGGGCGGATCTCATAGGCGCCGCCGGGATTGGCACGGCCGAGCTCTTGCGCGATCTCCAGCGCACCGTCGAGGTTTTCGGCTTCGACGACATAGAAGCCCAGCAGCTGTTCCTTGGTTTCGGCAAACGGGCCGTCCAGCACGACCGGCGGATCGTCCTTGCGGAGCGTGGTGGCGGCCGTGGTCGGCAGCAGCCGCGCCACCGGGCCGAGCCGACCTTGCCGCGCCAGCTTTTCATGCACGACAGCAAGCTTGGCCATCACGGCATCGTCCTCGTCTTTGGACCAGCCGCCGACAACGGCTTCATCGTGGTAGCAGAGAATGGCGTACAGCATGGGTGCTCCTTGATTGGAAGACGGGCGGCGCCGGGCGATGCCGACAGGTTAGCTGAAATTATTGTGGCATGACGCGCAGGCGGGTTCCCGCCTCATGCGCGACAGAGCTGTTCGATGACATCCTTCACGACGACATCGAGTTCGCTGCGGGGCACACCGGCACGGGCACGGATCGAGGACAGGTTCAGCAAGGCGGATGCCATCTTCGCCAGCACGTCGACGTTAGCGGTTTCCGGTAATTCGCCGCGCGCGACTGCGGTGCGAAAGCACCACGCGAAGGCATCATCAAGTTCCTTGAAGCTTTCGAGCATCATCGCCCGGATCTCCGGATCGGCAATGGCGTCCGAGGCGACTGTCATCACAGCGAAGCAGCCGCGCGGGTCATCGGCATCCGTCGTGTAGATGTCGAGCGCGGCCGCATAAAAGCGGCGCAGCCGCTCGCGGATATCGATATCCGCCTTGAACAGCGCGATCACCTTCGCGGTGTAGTCGTCGCGATAGCGCTGATAGCTCTTGATGTAGAGCGCGCGCTTGTCGCCAAAGGCGCCATAGAGGCTCGGCCGGTTCATGCCGGTCGCGGCGCTGAGATCGTCCAGCGAGGTGGCGGCGTAACCGGTGCGGCGGAACAGGTCAAGCGCCTGGCCGATGGCCACGTCCGGCTCATAGGCCCGCGGCCGCCCACGGCGCTTGCCCTCCCCTTTCTCGACTGTCTCGTCTGCGGCCGACTTCTTTTTTTGTACCATTTCGCAAATTAATCCTTGACCGCCTTATTATTGTGCGAGACGGTATGAAAATCAACCGATGGCGCCATATCACGCGCCGCAACTCTGGAGGCACCCATGGATCTGTATTTCTCGCCGATGGCCTGTTCGATGGCCACCCGTATCGCGCTTTACGAAGCCGGCGCCGAAGCCCGTTTTCTTGAAATCGATCCACCCAGCAAGACCCTGCTGCAGGATGGGTCGGACTTCCATGCCGTCAACCCGCTTGGGCTGGTGCCGACGCTGCGTACCGATGACGATGTGATCCTCACCGAGAATGCGGCGATCCTCCAATATGTCGCGGAGCGTTTTCCGGACTCGCCGATCGCGGCAGGCACCGGCGTGGAGCGCACCCGCCTTCAGCAATGGCTGTGTTTTATCGGCACGGAATTGCACAAACCGCTGTTCCAGCCGTTGCTCTCGAAGAAGTCACCGCCGGTCGAGGCAAAAGCCTATGCGCTACAGAACGGGCGCCCGAAGCTCGATTATCTCAACAAGCATCTGGAGGGCCGCGATTGCCTGCTCGATCGCTTCAGCGTCGCCGATGCCTATCTCACGACGGTGCTGAACTGGACGATGGTGATCCCGCAGCTGGATCTGGGCCAATGGCCGGCGATCAAGGCATATCACGCGAAGGCGCGCGAACGGCCGAGCGTGGTGCGTGCAGTGACGGAAGAGTTCGAACTGTTCAAGGCCGAGCAGGCAAGGCACAAAGCGGCGGCGTAAGCGCTCGATACGTAGGATGGGTAGAGCGCAGGCGCCTGGCGCCGAAGCGAAACCCATCGGCGGAGCTTGTCGCATCGACGGAATGATGGGTTTCGCTTCGCTCTACCCATCCTACGGCGGCAGAGCTTGGAGCTATGCCACCGCCCGACGACCGATAATCGCAAAACGCAGGCGGCTGGAGATCCAGTCGATGGCCGCCACCGCCACCAGAATCATCAGGATCAGGAACGACACTTTCTGCCATTCCAGCACGCGGATCTGCTCGGCAAGTTGCAGGCCGATGCCGCCGGCACCGACGATGCCGATAATCGTTGCCGAGCGCGTGTTCGACTCGATGAAGTAAAGCACCTGACCGGCGATGACCGGCAACACCTGCGGCAACAGGCCGAAGCGGATTTCATGCAAAGGGCTGCCGC
>CALRZK010000546.1:0-3545 GCA_943372615.1 Bradyrhizobium ivorense
AGTCGGATCGCGCGGCCATTGCGTCGGCAATGTGGAGTATCGCGGTGGTTCTGCCGCATCGCCAGCGCCGCGCAACCGTCGTCATCGGTGAGAGACATCAGCCAGGGATTGCCATGATTCTCAGCCGTTTTTCCGTTTTCGCTGCGGCCCTGGCTGCAGCCGTCGTGACATCTGCATCGGCGCCGGCCGATGCCCGGCCCGCAAAAGGCGCGCGGTCCAGTATCCCGCCATATTGCGTACTCATCACGGGGCCGCGCGGATGGCCGCTGCCGCAGATCTGCGAATTCTTCGACTATCGGCAATGCCTGCAAGCGGCTGCTGACATGCGCGGCAATTGCGTGATCAATGTCGACTATCCCTACGAAATCAGAAGCGCGCCCGGCGCCAACTGGTCACGGCCGTAGCGATGAGGCAACCGCCTGACGTTGCAGGCGATTTGTCCGGTTGAGAGAATTATATCCGGTGTAAGATTTTATGCCTTGACAGCGTTGCGCTCCCCGGTTAGGTTTACGGCATGCCCCACAATTGGGTTTCGAAGCTGGCGACGCCGCTTCCGAGCCTCGAAATATCGGAGTTTTCAACCTCATTTCGTTCTCGTAGCTCCTCGGAACATCACTTCCGATGAGGCGTTGCTTTTGCACATGGTGCCGCAGAGCGCCTGTTTCATGAGGTGCCTGAAAGGCATCCGCGCGGGGCCCTTTCATCCCGCGCGAGCAGAGCGAGGACGCATGGCTACAGAACACAACGAACGGATCGTGGAAACCGCGACCGAGGCGCGCCAGGCCGAGCCGGGGCCTTCGATACTTGCGCTGCTGTCGATGAGCACCGGGCTCGCCGTGATCATTCTGGCGATCGTGTGGTTCGTGTTTTTCCGGACGTGAGCCTGATCGAAACCATCGATTGATGCACCGTGTGATTGGATCACAGGCGGATATCCACTAACGTCGCAAGCGAGTTGTGATCATGGCCAAGACGACAACAGCCCGCCCGGCAAAGAAGCCGGCGCGGGCTTCTTCTTTGTGTGATGACGGCGAGACCGATGCAGATGTGGCCGAAGCGCGCAAGCGTGCCGGCATCGCTCTGCGCAAGATGACTGTCGCATCGACGATGGTCTATGCCGGGTCGGGCTTACGCGCGTCCGAGCGCGCAAAGATGACGGCTGCGAAGAAGACGGCCGTGAAGAAGACCGAAGCGACCGAAGCAGGACAGCCCGAGCGGGTCGCCGTAGCGAAAACAGCGGCGAAGCGCAGACGCGTGCGAACGCCAGTGCAACTGATCCGTCGTCTCGTCGATACGATCGACGGACAACTCGACCAGATCGATGCGATTATGCGCGATCCCGAGCGCAGCGTTACTGGCTCCAGCGAAGCTGAACGCCATGCGCGCACGGTGGCAGCGCTGGCGCGGGTCACCGTCGAACTTCGCAAAGAGCTGGAAGCCGGCAGGCGGAGACGCGCAGATGACGACAGTGCCGCAGGTCGCGATCAATCCGTCGATCACGGTCAACTCGGTGACCCCGATCGCCCCCGCGATCTTGACGAACTCCGTGAGCGACTTTCTCGCCGTCTGGAAGAGCTGCACCGAAGCGGATCGGCTGCATCTGTGGGAGACGATGCTGCCGGGGGAAATCAACTTCCTGAGTGAGTGCTGGGAGGTTTTCGCGCATCCGCATCAATTGCCGCCGCTGCTCGCGCAGAACGGCGAGCCGTGGCTGACCTGGCTGCTGATCGGTGGCCGCGGTGCTGGCAAGACGCGTGCCGGCGCCGAATGGGTGCGCGCACAGGCGCTGGGCAAACCGCCTTTTGCGGACCATGTCGCGGGACGTATCGCGCTGGTCGGTGAGACCGAGCACGATGTGCGTGAAGTCATGATCGAGGGCGTGTCGGGCATTTTGAGCGTGCATGCGCGCGGCGAGCGGCCGCTGTGGTCGCCATCGCGGCGGCGGCTGGAATGGACGACCGGCGCGATTGCCGAGGTGTTTTCGGCGGAAGATCCGGAAAGCCTGCGCGGGCCGCAATTTCATTGTGCATGGTCGGACGAGATGGCGAAGTGGCGACAGGCCGAGGCAGCCTTCGACATGCTGCAGTTCGGCCTGCGTCTCGGGCACGGGCCGCGCCAACTGATCACGACAACGGCGCGGCCGAGCAAACTGCTCAAGCGTCTGCTCGCCGATCCCGGCACGGCGGTGACGCGAGCCGCGACGGCTGCGAATGCGTTTCATCTGGCGCCGACATTTTTGAAGAATGTGATGACGCGTTATGCCGGCACGCGGCTGGGCCGGCAGGAGTTGAACGGCGAGATCATCGAGGACCGGCCGGACGCGCTATGGTCGCGCGCGCTGCTGGAGCAATGTCGCGTCGATGCGGCGCCAAGCTTGCAGCGCATCGTCGTCGCGGTGGATCCGCCGGCGACATCGACCAAACGCGCGGATGCCTGCGGCATCGTCGCCGCGGGACTGGACGAGAGCGGCCTCGTCTATGTGCTGGCCGATGACAGCGTGAACGGCGCGACGCCGACCATGTGGGCCACCAAGGCGATTGCGCTATGGCACCGGCTGGAGGCCGATGCGCTGGTCGTCGAGGTCAATCAGGGTGGCGACATGGTACGCACGGTGATCAACGAGATCGATGCCGGCGTGAATGTGGTGCCGGTGCGTGCGACGCGCGGCAAATGGATGCGCGCCGAGCCGGTGGCCGCGCTCTATGAGCAGGGCCGCGTGAAGCATGTCGGCGCGTATCCCGAGTTGGAAGACGAGATGTGCGATTTTGCGAGTTCGGGATTGTCCAATGGGAAGTCTCCGGACCGCCTGGATGCCGTGGTCTGGGCCGTGGCGTCGCTGACACTGGCGCGGCGCGGGGACGGGCCGCGGATCAGGACGTTGTGACAGGGATTGCGCCGATGTTCGAACGCCTCAAAGCCTATCTCGCGCCGCCGGAGACAAAGGCATCGCGTGTCGCAAAATTGCTCGCATTTCAATATGAAGGCCGGGCAAGATGGACTGCGAAAGATTACGCCTCGCTGGCGCGCGAAGGCTATATCGCCAATGCCATCGTGCATCGCGCTGTCCGCCTGATCGCCGAGAATGCGGCGGCGTGTCGCTTCATCGTGTTCGATGGTGCCGCCGAGCGCGAAGCGCATCCGCTGGCGCAACTGCTGACGCGGCCAAATCCGCGACAGGATGGCAGCGTCTTTTTCGAGACGCTGTATGCGCATCTGCTGCTGGCGGGCAATGCCTATATCGAATCCGTGACGCTGGATGACCGCGTGCGCGAGCTCTATGCGCTCAGGCCCGATCGCATGCGACTGATCGCCGGCAGCGATGGCTGGGCCGAGGCCTATGAATACAATGTCAACGGACGCAGCCTGCGCTTCGACCAGGCATCGGCAAAACTGCCGCCGATCCTGCATCTCACATTCTTCCATCCGCTCGACGATCACTATGGCCTTGCGCCCATCGATGCTGCAGCCACCGCGCTGGACACCCACAATGCCTCGACCAAATGGAACAAGGCGCTGCTCGACAACGCGGCGCGGCCCTCCGGCGC
>CALRZK010000547.1:0-3533 GCA_943372615.1 Bradyrhizobium ivorense
CAGTCGTCATGCGGCGCGATCGCGGCCGTATCGACGAGGCCATAGACCGGGCCGATCTGCTTTGCCACGGCATCGACCTCGGCGCGAACGCCGGTATCGAGGCTGAATATTTCGGAGCGATCGGCAAGCTCGGCACCGACGCGCTCCCGGATGCGGTCCTTGCCGACGATGTCGATCAGGACGAGCGTAGCGCCCTGCTTTGCTGCGAGCTTGGCAGTCTCGCTGCCAATGCCGCCGGCCGCGCCCGCGATCACGATGCGGCGGCCGCTGAGGTCGAATGGTGATTTGTCGGCAGAGGTCATGATGCGTTTCCAGTTCTCATTGGCGCGTTTCTTCGAGCCCTTTGCAAGGCGTCGTCAGTCGGTTTCGAGTGATGTCGTTCAGCGCGCGGGCGGCAGGCCGCCATCGGTGGTGAGATGCGAGCCGGCGAGCCAGCCGGCATCGACGGGCAGATTGATGCCGGTGATCGCCGACGCATCGTCTGACAACAGGAAGGCGACGCCGCGCCCGATCTCTTCGGGATCGACCATGCGGCCGAGCGCCGAACCTTCGGTGAGCAGGCGCTTGTCGCGCGTGCCGCGCTCGATATTGGCGAGCAGCGGCGGCGTGCCCACATAGCCCGGCGACACCGCATTGACGCGCACGCCCGAACGGCCCCAATCGGCCGCGAGGCACGCGGCCATATGCACGGCGGCAGCCTTGGACGGCGCATAGGCATGCAGCGGTGCGGTGCGCGAGGCGGTGACGGAGCCCGTGATAACAATGCCGCCGCGGCCGCGTTTGGTCATGCGTTTGCCGGCGGTGATGCAGGACACATAGACGCCACGCAGATTGGCCGCGATCACCCTGTCGAATTCCGCCAGCGGCAGATCTTCCGAGCGTCCGCCGGACTGAATCACGCCGGCATTGGCGAACAGCGCGTCGATCGGGCCGAGCCTTGTCTCGATGTCCGCAAAAGCCGTTTCTGTGGCGTGTTCGTCGATGACGTCGAACGGGACGGACTCGGCGCCGATCTTGACCGCGGATTCCTGGCAAGCCTTGGCATTGATGTCGGAGATTACGACGCGCCAGCCGCGCTCGATCAATACGATGGCTGTTGCGAGGCCGATGCCGCTGGCACCGCCGGTGACCACGGCAATGCGGCCGCGTCCTTCGTCTCGTTTCATCATAAACTCCTATTCCAACGTTTCTTGTTTTGCGCGATCAGACCGCGAGATAGCGCTGCTTGATCTCTTCGTTGTGGCGCAACTCGTCGATGGTGGCGCGATAGACGATCTGGCCCTTGTCGATGACCGTCGCATGGGTCGCGATGCCGAGGCAGAAATGCATGTTCTGCTCGGCCAGAAGGATGGTTACACCCATCCCGCGCAGCGTCTTGATGAGATCACCGATGGCCTGAACGATGATCGGGGCGAGGCCTTCGCTCGGCTCGTCCAGCAGGATCAGGTCGGGATTGCCCATCAGCGTGCGCGCAATGGTCAGCATCTGCTGCTCGCCGCCGGAGAGCCGGCCGGCCATCCGTTCCTTCATGGTGGCGAGAATCGGAAACACCTCATAGATGCGTTCGCGATTCCAGTGCTGGTCGCCGCGCGGCCCCTTCTTGGCGGCGACGATGAGATTGTCGTCGACGGTGTGTTCCGGAAACACCTGCCGGTTTTCCGGGACATAGCCGATGCCCGAGCGTGCGATCCGGTAGGACGGCCGGCCTGCAAGCCCCTGCCCGGCCAGCGCGACCTTGCCGCGACTGGGCGGCGCGAGGCCGGCGATCATCTTGAAGGTGGTGGACTTGCCGGCGCCGTTGCGGCCGAGCAGCGCCATGGTCTGGCCCTGCTCGACGGCAAGATTGACGCCGAACAGGATCTGGCTGGCGCCGTAATAGACATCGGCGCCTTCGACATGGAGGAACGGCTCACTCATCACGCTGCTCCCGCCGCTTCGGACAGATGATGGTCGGTGCCGAGATAGGCATCGATGACATCCTGGTTGCGCCGGATTTCATCCGCCGTGCCGGTGGCCAGCACCGCGCCGTATTTCAGCACGTGGATTTTCTGGGCGATCTTGAAGACGATATCCATGTCATGTTCGATGAACAGCACGGTCATCTTCTTGACCTGCCACAGATGCTGCACCTTGCCGATCATGCGCCAGCGCTCGTCCGGCCCCATGCCGGCGGTGGGCTCGTCCAGCAGCAGCACCTTCGGCTCCATCGCCAGGGCGAGGCCGATATCGAGCAGCTTCTGGTCGCCATGGGAGAGGTTTTTCGAGAGCGTCCGCGCCTTGTCGCCGAGACCGAGCAACTCGATGATCTCTTCGGTGCGGGCTTTGGTTTCCGGCAGTGGAAACCGGCTGAGCAACGTCCATGACTTGCGCTGATGCGAGACCACGGCGGCGGTGATGGATTCGCTCACCGTCAGGCTTGGAAAGATCTCCGCGACCTGAAACGCCCGCATCATGCCGAGGCGCACGACTTCGAGGCTCGATTTGCCGACGATGTCCTGGCCGTCGAAAATGACCTTGCCGGAATTCGGCCGGAACGCGCCCGAGATCAGGTTGAAGAAGGTGGTCTTCCCCGCGCCGTTCGGCCCGATGATCGCGGTCAGCGATCCCTCCGGAAAATCGATGGAGACATCGCGCGTGGCATGGACGCCGCCAAACTTTTTGTCGAGGTTCTGAACCGAGAGCATCATGCGGTCCTCTCTTTCAGCGCCTTCTTCTGCTCGGACTCGTCGGCCGACGCTTTCGCTTCCTTGCGCTCCCTGAAGAAGTCGACGACAAAATCCGCCAGGCCCTTCCGCAGGCCGAGCACGATGGCGAGGATGACCAGACCCAGCACCAGACCGTGATGCTCGGTGTAAATATTGACGAAGTGTTCGAGCAGGCGCAGCAGGATGGCGCCGATGACCGGCCCGATGAACAGCTGCGAGCTGCCGAGCATGATCATGAAGATCGCTTCGCCAGAGGTGGTCCAGAAGCCGAATTCCGGATAGGCACCCGACACGAACAGCGCCAGCAGGATGCCGGCCACGCTGGCCATGGAGCCCGCCAGGACGAAGATACCGAGCTTCATGCGGATGATGTCAACGCCGAGATAATTGGCGCGGTTCGGATTGTCGCGGATCAGGCGCAGCGTATAGCCGAAGGGCGATTGCCAGACCTGCCGCATGACCAGGATGCAGATCACAAAGACGACGGCGCAGAACATATAGAGCGCGACGCTGTTGCTGAGATCGATGCCGAGGAACGGCGGACGCGGAATGCCGCCGCGCAGGCCCTGGTCGCCGCCGGTGAGGCTCACCCATGTCAGGATGATCGAATGGATGAACATCTGGAAGGCCAGCGTGATGAAGGAGAAATAGATCTCCTTCAGCCGCACGCAGATGGCGCCGATCACGAGCGCCAGCACGGCGGTGCCGAACACGGTGACCAGCATCGCCAGCGGGATCGAGATGCGCCCGGTCTGCATCAGCAGGCCGAACATATAGGCGCCCGAAACAAAGTAAGCGGCGTGGCCGAACGACACCTGTCCGGTGAGG
>CALRZK010000548.1:0-3532 GCA_943372615.1 Bradyrhizobium ivorense
TTGTCCGCAGAGCGAAAAATCCCCGCCTTGAGGGCGGGGATTTCGGAAGTGCTTAAACTGCGTGTGGGTCGTCAGAACGCCAGCGTCTTGGCCTGCTTCACCTGCGGCAAAGCCTGCACCTTGGCCAACACATCGGCCGGCACCTCACCATCGACTTCCACCAGCGCAATAGCGTCGCCACCCTGGCTCTGGCGGCCGAGATGGAAGGTGGCGATGTTGATCTTGGCATCGCCGAGCAGCGAGGCGAAGGCACCGATGAAGCCGGGCTTGTCCTCATTGGTGATGTAGACCATCGACTTGGCGAATTCGGCATCGACACGGATGCCTTTGATATCGACCAGGCGCGGCTTGCCGTCGGCATAGACCGTGCCGGACACCGCACGCTCCTGCTTGTCGGTGGTGACAGCGATGCTGATCAGGCTTTCATAGTCGCTCTGTGCGGCGCGGACGACTTCATCCACCACCATGCCACGGGCCGACGCGACGCTCGGGGCCGACACGACATTGACGTCGCCGAGCATCGGGCGAAGCAGGCCCGAGAGAGCTGCCGAGGTCAGTGCCTTGATCTTCATCTCGGCGACCGCACCTTCATAGGTGATGGTCACCTTGGCGATATCGCTGTCGGTCAGCTGGCCGGCGAAGGAGCCGAGCTTCTCGGCGAGCTCGATGAACGGCTTCAGCTTCGGCGCTTCTTCCGCGGTGATCGACGGGAAGTTGATCGCGTTGGAGATCGCGCCGGACAACAGATAGTCCGACATCTGCTCGGCCACCTGCAGCGCGACATTCTCCTGCGCTTCATTGGTGGACGCGCCGAGATGCGGGGTGCAGATCACATTGGGATGGCCAAACAGCACATTCTTGGTGGCTGGCTCCTCGACGAACACGTCGAAGGCTGCGCCGGCAACTTGCCCGCTGTTGAGCGCATCCGCCAGTGCCTGCTCATCGACCAGACCGCCGCGGGCGCAATTGATGATGCGCACGCCCTTCTTCATCTTGGCGATCGCTGCGGCGTCGATGATGTTTTTGGTCTTCTCGGTAAGCGGCGTGTGCAGTGTGATGAAGTCCGCGCGCTTGAACAAATCCTCCAGTTCGACCTTCTCGACGCCAATATCCTTGGCGCGCTCCGGCGAGAGGAACGGATCGAAAGCGATCACCTTCATGCGCAGGCCGATCGCACGATCGGCAGCGATGGCGCCGATATTGCCGCAGCCGATCACGCCCAGCGTCTTGCCGGTGATCTCGACGCCCATGAAGCGGTTCTTCTCCCACTTGCCGGCCTGCGTCGAAGCATCCGCCTGCGGGATTTCGCGCGCGAGCGAGAGCATCAGCGTAATGGCGTGCTCGGCCGTCGTGATCGAATTGCCGAACGGCGTGTTCATCACGATGATGCCCTTGGCCGTGGCCGCAGGGATTTCCACATTGTCGACGCCGATGCCGGCGCGGCCGATCACCTTCAGGCGCGTCGCCTTCTCGATGATCTTTGCGGTGGCCTTGGTGGCCGAGCGGATGGCAAGGCCATCATAATTGCCGATGATCTCGGCGAGTTTCTCTTTGTCCTTGCCGAGGTTTGGCTGAAAGTCGACGTCGATGCCGCGATCCTTGAATATCTGGACGGCGGCGGGGGAGAGAGCGTCGGAGATGAGAACTTTGGGGGCGGTCATGGGATGTGATCCTCGAAATTTAAGCCGGTATGGCGCGACAAACGCAGCAGGCTCCTTCTCCCCGTTCTTACGGGGAGAAGGTCGGGATGAGGGGCCGCTTCGGGCCCGAGAATTTAGATGTGAGGAGCCGACGTGCCATGCCCCTCACCCGCCGCGAAGGCGCGGCGACCTCTCCCCGTAAAGGACGGGGAGAGGTTAAGGGTTACGCCTTGGCGAGCGCAGCCTTGGTCTCGGCAAAGGCCCAGTCGATCCATTGCGTGAGGATTTCGACGTCCTTCGCCTCAACGGTCGCACCGCACCAGATGCGCAGGCCGGCCGGGGCATCGCGATAGTGCGCGAAGTCGAAACCGGCATTCTCCTTCTCGACAGCCGCGACCAGCTTCTTGGCGAAGTCAGCCTGAGCGTCCGGCGAGAGCGCCGTGATGGCGGGATCGATCACCTTCAGGCACACCGACGTATTGGAGCGGATCGCCGGATCGGCCGCGAGGAAATCGACCCACGGCGTCTTCTTCTGCCAGTCCGTCAGCACCTTGGTGCTCGCATCGGCACGCGCGATCAGGCCCTTGAGGCCGCCGACCGACTTCGCCCAGTTCAGCGCATCGAGATAGTCCTCGACGCAGAGCATGGACGGCGTGTTGATGGTCTCGCCGACGAAGATGCCTTCGATCAGCTTGCCGCCCTTGGTCATGCGGAAGATTTTTGGCAGCGGCCATGACGGCACGTAGCTTTCGAGACGTTCGACAGCACGTGGCGACAGGATCAGCATGCCATGCGCGCCCTCGCCGCCCAGCGCCTTCTGCCAGGAGAAGGTGACGACATCGAGCTTCGACCATTCGAGCGGCTGCGCGAAAGCAGCAGACGTGGCGTCGCAGACGGTCAGGCCTTCGCGATCGTCCTTGATCCAGTCGGCATTCGGCACGCGCACGCCGGAGGTGGTGCCGTTCCAGGTGAAGACAACGTCGGAATTCTGATCGACCTTGGACAGATCGGGGATCTCGCCATAGCCGGCATGCAGCTTGGTCACGTCCTTCAGCTTCAGCTGCTTGACGATATCGGTGACCCAACCTTCGCCGAACGATTCCCACGCGATAGTGGTGACCGGACGCGGCCCGAGCAGCGACCACAGCGCCATTTCGACGGCGCCGGTGTCCGATGCCGGCACGATGCCAATGCGATAGTCGGCAGGCACTTCCAGCACTTCGCGCGTCAGATCGATGGCGAGCTTGAGCTTGGTCTTGCCGACCTTCGCGCGATGCGAACGGCCGAGTGCGGAACGATCGAGATGTTCGGGGGTCCAACCGGGGCGCTTCGCGCACGGGCCAGAAGAGAAATGCGGCACATTAGGCCGCGAAGCGGGCTTCGCTGCAGTCATGATCTATCCTTCCAGATAGTAAGCCTCCCGTTGGGGGGAGGTGTCCCAAGAGCGCAGATATGGGAAAGGCCCCGAAGCGTCAAGCGACTTCGGGGCCTTCACGGGTGATTGATGATGCGGTCAGACGGCGCCGTCGCTTGGTCCAACGATGGCGTCGCCCTGCACATGATGCGTGGCGTTAATGCCATCGCCATCGCGCGATGTTTCTTCGGCTGGCACCAGCGGCGCCTCTTCGAGCAGTTCTTGCGCCTCGACGACCAACTGCGCAGCCCGTCGCCTGCTGCCCATTTTCATGACGCTCTGATCGTCGACCTTCACGACGTAATCGGTACCGACTTTCTCGATCGAGTAATTCTTCATGCTTCATTCCAACGTCCCAGACGTAGATAGATACGTCGCTACGTCCCGGCCGTTCCGAAACAAACCCCTTCGGGATCGTGCTGGTTTATGCGGCATTAACCAGATCCAAGAACCGCGCCGCCGCATGATACCCATCATC
>CALRZK010000549.1:0-3532 GCA_943372615.1 Bradyrhizobium ivorense
TTGAGCTTGCGGCGGATCGCAAAGTCGATGGCCTGATAATAGCAGACCTCGAAATGCAGGAAGGGATGATGCTCGATGGCGCCCCAGTGGCGGCCGAACAGGGTGTCCGAGCCAATGAAATTGATGGCGCCGGCGATGAACTTGCCGTCGCGCTTCGCCATGATCAGGGCGACGTCATCGGCCATGCTCTCGCCGATCAGGCTGTAGAACTCGCGGGTGAGGTAGGGGCGGCCCCATTTTCGCGAGCCGGTCTCCATGTAGAAATCGAAGAAGGCGTCCCAGGCTTCTTCGGTGATGTCTTTTCCGCTCAACGCCTCGATGGTGATGCCGGCGGCGAGGGCATCGCGGCGCTCGCGCTTGATAGCCTTGCGATGGCGGGAGTTCAGCGTGGCGAGGAAGTCGTCGAAGGTGTCATAGCCGGGATTGTGGAAATGAAACTGCTGGTCGGTGCGCTGGAGAAAGCCGCGCTCGGCGAGAAACTGCCACTCGTCCTCGCGGGCAAAGGTGACGTGCACGGACGACGCTTCAGTCGCTTCGCAGAGCCCGACCAGCCCGCCCGCCAACGCGTCGCTGACGCGTTCCACATCGACGCCATCACGGATCAGGAGACGGGGGCCGGTGGCTGGTGTGAAGGGAACCGAGGCCTGCAGCTTCGGATAATAGTCGCCGCCCGCGCGCTCATAGGCGTCGGCCCAGCCGCGGTCGAAGACATATTCGCCCTGGGAATGGGATTTCAGATAGCACGGCACGATCCCGGCGATCTTGCCGTCCAGCTTGGCGAGGAGATGCCGCGGGCCCCAGCCAGTGCGCGCACAAGCCGAATTCGATGTCTCAACGGCGCTCAGAAAAGCGTGAGAAACGAATGGGTTATAAGGCTTCGCTGAAGTTGAGTTGGCAGTGCTTGAGAGCGTGTCGAGCGTCGCCAAGTCGTCGGCCAATGTCTGCCCGGCAATGGCGCGCCCGGTCGCGCAGGCGTCCCATTCCGCCTGCGGCACCTGGCTGATCGATCCGACTGCTTCGAGGGTAATGTCCGATGACGTCATCAATCACTTGAACCGGTCAGGGGCGAACAGCGCGGCGACCTCGCGTTTCAAGTGGGCACTTCGTGTCGCACTTCAAGACCCCGAAGCGGTGCTTACGGCTCCGGGACGAAACCTTCAAAGGTCATCTGGTCGGCATGGCGCTGGGTGATCGCAACTTGTTCTGGTGTGCGCACCGTCCATGTGATCAGCGCGCAGCCGAACAGGTTGCGGGCGATCCAGGGCGCCGGGGCAGGCAGTTGCTTCACCCAATAGGAGACGAAATGCGGGCGGGTGCGGAAGGCGTGGCGGAGATGCAGCATGCCGTCGCGCTGGGCCTGCGTCAGCGTCAGCCACTCGCCGTCGTCATAGGTGCGCTGGGCGGTGATGCCGCGCGGGATCTCCGGAGCGATCTCGCGCATGGCAAAAACCTGATCGGGATCGAACGACATCCAGGCGGCGGGGCCACGATAGGCTCGCAGCAATTCGGCTGTACGGCGAACCAGTTGGCGGTCGCCGTCAAAGTGGCTCTTGATCTCGATGACGAGACCGACGCGGCCGTCCACCAGCGCGAGGAGATCACTGAGCGACATCATCCGCTCGGCCGTGTCCTTGAAAGCGATGGCTTTCAACTCGGCTGCGGTTTTCGTAAGGAGAGGGCCGGTGCCCTCTGTCAGGCGCCCAAGTTCGTCATCGTGATGGACCATCGCTTCGCCATCGGCGGTGAGCTGGACATCCACCTCGATGGAGAAATTGCCCGCGATGGCCGCATGCATGGCGCCGGGCATGTTCTCGATGATGCCGCGGGCGCGGTCGTGCAGGCCGCGATGCGCGACCGGGCGGGCGATCAGCCAGTCAGGTGCGCGCATCGGGGTATCCTGAGGTCAGGCGACTTCGAACACCGCATCGACCTCGACGGCGCAATCGGCCGGCAGCGAGGCGACGCCGACAGCGGCGCGGGAGTGGCGACCCTTGTCACCGAAGGCCGCGACCATCAGGTCCGAGGCGCCGTTGATCACCTTGGGCGAGTCGATGAAGTCCGGCGTCGCATTGACGAAGCCGCCGAGGCGCACCACGCGGGCCACCTTGTCGAGATCGCCGAGCGCGGCCTTGACCTGGGCCAGAATATTGACGGCGCAGCCCTTGGCGGCAGCGACGCCGTCTTCCAGGCTCACATTGCCACCGAGCTTGCCCTTGGCGATCAGCTTGCCATCGGCACCGAGGCAGATCTGGCCGGAGACGAACAGCAGATTGCCGGTGCGCACGAAGCCCACATAATTGGCCACCGGGCTGACCGGCTCATGAAGGGTGATCCCCAATTCTGCGAGTTTCTGCTCGACTGCACCTGGCATACGAAATTCCCCAAAGCTTGAATTTAGGCCCGGCCGCGGGAAGCGGTTCGGGCGCGTTTGTTTCCCCCATCAAGTCCGCCCATGCAAGTGACGTTCGGACGACGCCGGAGACGCCACAATCCCGATGAAATATGGCATTCCGCAGGTTGTGGCCGATGGCATCCCCGGCGGCCCTAGTTGCGGCGCAATGGGGCGCTCTTTATGGTCATGGTTCCATCATACAGGACGTCTCCATGCGCCGTACCGCTCCGATCTCGCGCTTTCAGGTTGCCTCTTGGGCGCTCGGCGCGGCCTTGTTGATCGCGCCGGCCGTCAGCCGCGCAGCGGCACCGGGATCGACGGTGCCGTTTCTGGCGCATCAAGCGCTGTATGAACTCAAGCTCAGCAAGTCACGTGGCAATGCCAATGTGAATGCCGCCGAGGGCCGCATTCTCTACAACTTCTCCGGCAGTTCCTGCGAAGGCTATTCGTCGGATTTCCGCCAGGTCTCCGAGCTCAACAGCGGCGAGAACAAGACAACCTTGAGCGATCTGCGCTCCACCAGCTGGGAAGCGGGTGACGGCAAGAGCTATCGCTTCAAGATCGACACGCAAATGAACGACAGCGATCCCAGCAAGATCGATGGCATTGCCGAGCGCGAAGGCGACCACATCAACGTCAAGCTGACGCTGCCGGAGAAGAAGAGCATCAAGCTCGATGGCGATATCGTGTTTCCCACCGAGCAGATCCACCGCATCATCGCGGCGGCGAAAGAGGGCAAGTCCGTCCTCGAACTGAATGTGTTCGATGGCTCCGACACCGGCGAGAAAGTCTACAGCACGCTGACAGTGATCGGGCAGGCGGTGCCGGAGGATCGCAAGGTGGCCGAGCCGGATCCGTCGACAACCGACGACAAGATGAAGGCACTGAAGCGCTGGCCGGTGACGGTGAGCTATTACGACAAATCGGCCAAGGCGGAAGATGGCGGCGAACAGACGCCGGTCTATGCGATGTCGTTCGAGCTTTATGAGAACGGCGTGTCGCGGGCGCTGGCGCTGGACTACAATGATTTCGTCATTGCGGGCGCGATGAGCAAGCTGATGGTGAAGGAGACCAAGGCTTGTAAGTAGCGTAGGCAGCGACGCTCGTTTACCTCTCCCCACCGGGGAGAGGTCGACCGAC
>CALRZK010000550.1:0-3526 GCA_943372615.1 Bradyrhizobium ivorense
ACCTGATCGCGCCGCTCGGTGTCATCGACGCCGGCGAGGCGGGCATCCGGTTCTCGGGCAATCTCAACCTCGCCGCGTTGCAGATCGTCAATGCCGCGAATATCACCGGGCAGGGCACCGCAACGGGCATCCCGACCGTGCAGGCGCCGAGCATCAGCGCAGCTTTGTCGACCTCGAATGCCACCGCGGCGACGCAGCAGACGGCAACACCGACACAGTCCGCCAATGCTCAGCCCTCGGTGATCATCGTCGAAGTGCTCGGCTATGGCGGCGGAGACCCGCAAAGCCCCGGCCGCTCCGATGAAGACGAAGCACGGAAGCGTCGATCGACTGAGCGGTCGAACTACGATCCGAACAGCATGTTTCAGGTGGTGGGTGGCGGAGCGCTCAACGAAGATCAGAAGAGCAAGCTGACCGAGCAGGAACGGGCGGCGATGTCGATTAGGTAGACTCTGCGCGCGTGTCTCCCGCCCTGAACTTGGGCATGGGGGAGATCTGTGAAGCGGCGGGCGCCCTCTGCCGCTTCAAGAAAGTACTTGCAACGGCGTGCGGCCGCTGTGGCCGAGTAATGGCCGCTCAAGGCGGATCAACAACTACACGTGATCTTCTTCATCGTGTGATTGGTGACGAAGCCGTAGCCGCAAGTGTCGCAGGTCCACAGATAGCTCACCACATTATCCGCCAGGAAAGCTGAGGATTCCGCGGCGATCATGCTGTCGGCGCAGACCGGGCAAGTCGGAAGATCGACACTGCGCTGTGTCGTTCCTGATGCCTTCTGATGGGACGTCGTGGTCGAGCGGATTTCAGCAGCAGCTGCCATCGTGACCTCCTTCACCATCTGATTTGACCCGCGGTTAGATTATCCTGATTTGGTGGACCACAACCGATTTGTTTGACCCCATCGCAACACAAATGCGTTGATCTGGTGATATTCCAATCGCGATTTTGCGATGCAGCGTCGTCAAGTAATGTGCGCCGCGAGCTGTTGCGACGCAGTACCACGCTTGCGATGTGTAACATTTGAATCTGCACGTTGTGTTACCGATCGGATCAGGCGCGACGATGCGTCCATTGCAGCAGCTCGGTCGCTGCTTCGTCGTCTCTTACCGGCTGGCAATTGTGCGGGCCTTGTCCTAGCTCTTGAGCAGCGTCACCCTCGAGGATTCGCCGTCATGGCCCAGTCACCACGTCGCCCCACGGATGCCCGCAGCGAGGCCGAGGCGGCCTTCAAGAAGGCGACGGCGCCCGTGATCGAGGCGCCAGCCAAGAAGGCAGCCGTTCCCGGCGTCCGCGAACTGGTGTCGCTGCGGATCGATCAGGACGTGCTGGAACATTTTCAGGACGGCGGTCCCGGCTGGCAGGATCGCATCAATGACGCACTGCGCAAGGCCGCGGGCAAATAGCCACACGGCCTTCGCTGGTTGCTTTTAGCGGTTGAGGAAGCCGCCAACGACGCCCCCGATAAAACGGCCGGGCAAAGCAGGATCGACAGCAGGTGCCGGCGCAGCCTGACGACGGGCCGGCGGGGGCGGGGCCTCCTCATAGGCCTGCTGGACCTGACGGCGTACGGGCTTCGGCGCGGGTTCCTCGGCGAGCGTCACAGGCTCGGCGAGGAGCGCCGTGTGCTGTGCCTTGTTCAGGAATCCAGAGGCGGGATAGCCGCGTGCGGCCTGCCAGCGGGTGATCACGCCGCGGGTTCCAGCATCGAAACTGCCGGTGGCCTTGGTGTCGAAACCGAGCGCGTTCAGGCGGCGCTGGACATCGCGGCGCTTGGCCTGGTTGAGGCCGATCTTGTCCTCGGTGAGTTGACTGGCCTGTTCGGTAGAAGCTGCTTTATCTGTGCCTGGAGCTGCGGTGCGTGGTGCCGTGGCGGCTTCCTGCAGCGCCGCAATGCGGGCGAGGGCGAGCGGCTTGAACTGGCCGTTCGGATACATGGTGATATAGGCGTTCAGTTCCTCGGGACGATTGGAGTCCTTGATGGAGCGCCAGAATTCAAGCTCGACATCGGAGCCCGCGACAGCGGTCGCCGGCATGGTGGCCGTTGGGCTCGCTGCGGCAACCTGCACCTGCGTCTGAACATCCGGATTGAGATAAACAGCCCCCACCAGATTTGTGTGCCCCCAGGGGAGCTGGCCCTTGTTGGTCTCATCCTGAACCTGCGCGCGGACCTTGGTCATGGCCTGCTGGATCTCGGCGCCGGGCGCAGTAATGTTGGTGAGCAGCGCGCGGGTGAACGGGCTGTTGCCGCCGCTCTTGCCGTCCAGTGCGGTCTGGCCGGGGCTGGTGGCAAAGGCGATCAGCGTGCCTTCACCGGACTTCATCTCGGCAAGACCGGATGACACTGCAACACTGCGCGTGGCAGAGCCGCTGGAGCGGATCTTGGCGGCAAATGGATTGTCGCGGCACGCATCGAGAAACACGAGCTTGACCTTGGCGTCGCCCATGGTCTGTTCGAGCGTCATCTCCACATTGATCGCAGCGCCGAGCTTCACGTCCATCTCGGATTTCAGATTGGCATCGACTGGCAAAAGATAGTTGATGTTGTTCACCGAGATGCCGTGGCCAGCATAGAAGAACAGCGCAACGTCTGCGCCCTGCGCCCTGCGGCCGAATTCAAGCAAACGTTCGGTCATGCCGTCGCGGGTGAGATTGGAACCTTCGATCACCTCGAAGCCGACATTGCGCAGCGTGCTCGCCATCGCCTTCGCATCGATCGGCGGGTTTGGCAGCGGATCGACATTCTTGTAGGCGCCGTTGCCGACGACGAACGCGACGCGCTTATCGGCAAGCGCTGCATCGGCGCTGAAAAAGACGGACAGCGCAGACAAAGCGAATACGAGCTGGCGCACGG
Organism: Bradyrhizobium ivorense; assembly: GCA_943372615.1. Classification (GTDB taxonomy): domain Bacteria; phylum Pseudomonadota; class Alphaproteobacteria; order Rhizobiales; family Xanthobacteraceae; genus Tardiphaga; species Tardiphaga ivorense_A. The sequence goes on from CALRZK010000550.1 coordinate 2,852, forward strand.
CAAATCTCCCCCATCGAATCCGGTCGGGTGACCGATTGGCGGCTGGGAAAATAGCAACGCAATGTGCGTGCCAAAATGGAGAGACGCGCACTATGAGAAATATTCGGAAATGGAACTCAGGCGCGCGCCGGCTGCGGAGTCGGGCTGCGCAGGTTCAGTGTATTACCAGCGAGGATCAGCGCAGCGCCGAGCAGCGTGAACATATCGAGCTGTTCAGAATATAGTAACCATCCGATGGCGGCGCTGAGTGGGACGCGCAGGAAGTCCATCGGTATGACCACTGTTGCATCGGCGTAGAGCATCGCGCGCGCCATGCAGAAGTGGGAGAAGGTGCCACAGAAGCCAACCACGACCAGCCAGAACCACACATAGGCCGAGGGCCACTGCCAGGTTGATATCGCCGGGATGAGGCCTGCGATTGACTGCACCACGATCATCCAGAAGATGATCTTGAGCGCGCTGTCGGTGCGTGTCAGCGACTTGATCAAGGTCACCGAAATGCCGAAGCCGAAAGCAGACGCCAGCGAGATGAGCTGGCCCGTATTCAGTTCACCGGTTGCAGGTCGCACGATGATGACGACGCCGATCAGGCCGAGCACGACGGCGGTGATCTTCCAGACATTCAGGCGCTCGCCGAGAAAGAGCGCGGCCATGATGACGATCCAGATCGGCATC
>CALRZK010000551.1:0-3524 GCA_943372615.1 Bradyrhizobium ivorense
TTCGGCCTGCTCTGCGGCGCGCTGTTCACCGGCATCATTGGCACCATGGGAGCGAATTTTGTCATGGGCCTGGCGCAGACCGACCAGACCTCGCCTGATCTCGAACTGCCCAGCTGGATCGTCTATCTCTGCATCCCGCTCGGCTCCTATCTGATGTGCTTCCGCTTCCTGCAGGTCGCTTACAGCTATTTCCGCTTCGACGATCTTCCGCATCACGATCACACCCATGTGGAAGGAATCGACGTCGATACTGCTGTCGGTCCGACCCCGGAGGGTGTGCGATGACCACAGCATTCATCTTCGGGCTGCTCGTCGCCCTGATGCTCACCGGCATGCCGATTTCGATCGCGCTCGGCCTGACAGTGCTCACCTTCCTGTTCTTCCTGACTCAGGTGCCGATCGAGGCGGTGGCGCTGAAATTGTTCACCGGCATCGAGAATTTCGAGATCATGGCGATCCCGTTCTTCATTCTCGCCGGCAATTTCCTCACCCATGGCGGCGTCGCCAAGCGCATGATCAATTTCGCGACCTCCATGGTTGGGCATTGGTATGGCGGTCTCGGCCTTGCCGGCGTCATGGCCTGCGCGCTGTTCGCAGCGATCTCCGGCTCGTCGCCTGCGACAGTCATCGCCATCGGCTCGATCCTGCTGCCGGCGATGGTCGCGCAGGGATTTCCAAAACGCTTCGGCGCCGGTGTCATCACCACATCGGGTGCGCTCGGCATTCTGATCCCCCCCTCCATCGTGATGGTCATCTATGCCGTCGCGACCGGCGGCAGCGTGGCGCTCGGTCCGGATGGTGCACGCGTCACTTCGGCCTCGGTGGGCCAGCTCTTCATCGCCGGCGTCATTCCCGGCCTGATGCTGGCGACGTTGCTCGGCGTCACCACGGTCTATCGTGCCTGGAAATACGATTACCCGCGATTGCCGCAGGCATCTTGGGGCGAGCGCTTCAAGGCGTTTCGCGAATGCATCTGGGGGCTGCTGCTGATTTTCCTCGTTCTCGGCGGCATCTATCGCGGCTGGTTCACGCCGACGGAAGCCGCGGCCGTCAGCGCCGTCTACGCCTTCATCATCGCCGTGTTCGTCTACAAGGACATGGGCCTGAAGGACGTGCCGCGCGTGCTGCTCGGCTCGGCCAGCATGAGCGCGATGATCCTCTACATCATCACCAATGCGGTGCTGTTCTCGTTCCTGATGACATCGGAGCAGATCCCGCAGCAGCTGACCGCCTGGATCGTCGATATGGGCGTCAACTGGTGGACGTTCCTGATCTTCGTCAACATCCTGCTGCTGATCGCCGGCAATGTGATGGAGGCGTCATCCATCGTCCTGATCACCGCGCCGATCCTGTTCCCCATCGCCGTGAAGCTCGGCGTGCATCCGGTGCATCTCGGCATCCTGATGGTGGTGAATATGGAAGTCGGCATGTGCCATCCGCCGGTCGGCCTCAACCTCTATGTGGCTTCGGGCATCGCCAAGATGGGCATCACGGAACTCACCATCGCGGTGTGGCCGTGGTTGCTCACAATGCTGATGTTCCTGGTGGCAGTGACGTTCATTCCGGAGATTTCGCTGTGGCTGCCGCGCGTGCTCGGTATGTTGTAGCGGGATTTATGTGTCGCGACGCAACACGTCGCGGCACCAGCAATATCGCGACATCATATGGCCAAAGCGTAAGTTGAAGCACGGCCGCTGGCTGCGCATCTTCATGGCAAGCTCTTTCAAAGGAGGTTGCCATGAAGAAGCTGTTGCTCGCCGGTGCCGCTGTTGCGGTGATTGCAGGATCCACCGCGGTCTATGCCCAGCACCGTCCGTGGATGCATCATCACGAGCGTATGAACCCAGCGGATCGCGCTGCGTTCGCCGATGCACGGATCGCCGCCGTGAAGGCTGGACTGAAGCTCACGCCCGATCAGGAAAAACTGTGGCCGGCGGTCGAAAATTCGGTGCGTGATTTCGCCAAGCTGCGCATCGACCATGCCAATGCGCGCATGGAAGAGCGCAAGGCGCGCGAGGCCAGCGGCGACAACGCTACGCGGCCCAATCCCGTCGAGCGTCTGCAGAAGCGAGCCGACACCATGGCGGCGACGGCTGCGTCCCTGAAGAAGATCGCCGAGGCCGCGGACCCGCTCTACAAGACCCTTGACGACGGGCAAAAGCGGCGCCTCGCGGTGCTGACCCATATGGGCCACCGCTTCGGCGGTGGTGAGGGATGGCACCATCGCGGGCCGCGCCCAGAGGGGGTCGGTCCGGGCGGTTTCGAGCGCGGTCGTTTTGACGGGCCGGGTTTCGGTCCTCCGGGTTTCGAGGATCGCGATCGCGGGTCTGATGGTCCGGGATTCGGCCAGGACGATCCGCCGAATGCGGAACGGCTGTGAGGCTGCCCCGTTTTCCACTGCCGCAATGACGGAAAAGCCGCTGAATCCCAGCGGCTTTTTAGCTTTTTCGCAAAAGTGAAATTCGATGCATTTTTTATGACGACATCGCTGGACATCCCCGGGGTGCTTTGGTACACGCAGCCGTCCCCGCGGGGATATCCGGATTGGATCCGGGCGCATAGCTCAGTTGGTAGAGCAGATGACTCTTAATCATCGGGTCCTAGGTTCGAGCCCTAGTGCGCCCACCAATGTTCCCCAAGTCAAAATCTGACGGGACATCAGGTGACCTTCCCAGGCACTGTTTGATCAGTCTTTTTCTGATCGATCACCCTTCCGCATCGTTGCCATCGGCTGCATCGGCTCCTGTGCCATGGTCCCGCAGCGGGCGCGTTGTTCAAGCCGATCGGCTTGCTGGCGATATTCTTCCGAGGCTTCCAGCAATCGGGCAACCGTTGTCGCGTCCAGCACATTGCGGGCCAGCCGTTCGGCGCGTTGCGCCTGTTCGCGAAGATGTTCGATCTGGGTCATCACCGTCCCCCTCACACTTGTCGAAACAAGTTGAGTCGAATTCGATCGTTCCCAGCGTCGCGCGGGATGCTTAACAGGCGGTAACTGATCCCATTCTCCGCGCTCTGCGCGCCACTGTGCTGCCATTTGCCCGATAGGGCCGCGTAACCGCGCATTCACGTTAAGCGCGGACTTTCTGCGCGTGGTGGTAGACATGTAAATGCTCTTTACCCCTGACGCCGGCGCGCTGGGTATCCCCGAACGGCAACGGGGAATCGGTGATGTCGGAAAGTGCGACCGCAGGCAAAAGGCTGGAGAAATTTCCGGCCTTCGACGGTTTTCGCGGAATCGGCGTGGTGGTGGTGATCTTCAGTCATTGCCCGCAAGTGCTAGAGAGCAGCATCTATAATGCGATCTGGCATGTGAACCAGTTGTCGCGCGTCGGCTATATCGCGCTCGACATCTTCTTCGTCATGTCCGGCTTCTTCATCACGCGTCTCCTGTTGCGCGAACGCGCGAAGACTGGACGCATCTCGTTCAAGGATTTCTACATCCGACGCGCGCTGCGCATTTTCCCGGTCTATTACCTCACCGTCATTGCCTGCCTCTTCATCTTCAAATTCGGTATGGCCGATAC
>CALRZK010000552.1:0-3523 GCA_943372615.1 Bradyrhizobium ivorense
TGGCAGCTATCTACAGGTGAAAATCCGCGATGTGATGCGGATCGGCTGGCACAGCCCGGCGGGATATCCGCCGCTCAGCGGCTGGCATAGTTCGGTCTATGGACTGCGTCGAAAAGGCTGGTACCGCGCCTTCTTCTATGTGCTGAAGAACTGGATCTTTCCGACAGGCATCATCGTATGGCTTTTCTGGTGGCTGGCGTTCGGCGCCGCCAATACGCTCGGGTTGATCTGCAAGGGCAAGGCAACCATCGAACTCTCCGCGGATGCGCCACTGGCTGTCAGTGCGCGCGACATGCAGACCAGCGATAGCTGCAACGCCACCGGCATCAAAGTGAAGGAAGGCGAGCGCTATGAGATCACGCTGGTGACCAAGGATCCGTGGTCTGACGGATCGATTTTGACGGATCCAAATGGCTTCAGCTGGGCGAAGACGACGTGGCTTCAGGTTCCGGCCATTCCGTATCGCCGCCTGATCTGGTCGAACTGGTTCGCGACGATCCTGCGGGTGGGCGAAGGCGGTCTCGAAGAACATCTGCTCGATCTGAAGCCCGGCGCGGACAAGGTCTGGAGCACCACGTTCAGGCCACGCCGCGACGGTGAAGTCTTTCTCTATGTCAATGACGCGGTGCTCAGTCTGCCCGGAGTGTTCGATTACTTTTACAAGCACAACAACAAAGGATCCGCGACAGTCACCTTGCGCAAATTGTAGGACCATCAAACGGGCGCGAGCGGTCGCGATGCACCATTCGGTATCTCAATGCTGACGGGATCGCCGGCCGATATCTCGCCATCGGCCAAGACAATGGCCATCACGCCGGCTTTATGAATCGTGTGGCCATCTGCATCGCGATCCTGCGTGGCCGCTTTCAGCCCGTACTGAAACTTGTCCATCAGCGTGCAGGGCTCACGCAGTCCCGTGAGTTCTATGATCGCACTCGCACCGAGATGCAGCCGCGTGCCGGTCGGCAGCGCCGCGAGATCGATGTCCGTTGTTGTGATGTTTTCGCCGAGATCGCCGGGCCCGACCGCAAAACCCTTGCTGCGCAATTCGTCGAACAGCTCGGAGGGGATCAGATGCACCTGCCGCAGGTTCGGCCTGGTCGGATCGCGGCGGCGATCGTAGCGGTGCTGCACCGTCGCGCCCATATGGCCGTCGCCTTCGACGCCGAGGCCGGCGAGCAGGCGAATGCTCAGCGCGGGTGTCTTGCTGAAATGATGGCCGCGCCTGACGCAGACGGCGACGACGCGAGGAGCTTTATCGTCTGTCATTGCGAGGAGCGCTTGCGACGAAGCAATCCAGTCTTGCCTTGATTAAAGAACTGGATTGCTTCGCTCCGCTCGCAATGACGACTGAGAGGTCGATGTTCGATTGTTAGCGATCAGCTCGCGCCGAACACGCGTGTGAAGATCGTATCCACATGCTTGAGGTGATAGCCGAGGTCGAACTTCTCGGCGATCTCGTCGTCGCTGAGATACTTCTTCACATCGGCATCGGCCTTCAGCAGCGTCTGGAAGTCGCCTTCGCCGCGCCAGACCGGCATCGCGTTGCGCTGGACCATCTTGTAGCTGTCCTCGCGGCTCGCGCCCTTCTGCGTCAGCGCGATCAGCACGCGCTGGGAGTGAACAAGCCCGCCGAGGCGGTCGAGATTCTTCTGCATATTGGCGGGATAGACCAGCAGCTTCTCGATCACGCCGGCCATGCGGTTCAGCGCGAAGTCGAGGGTCACGGTGGCGTCGGGGCCGAACATGCGCTCGGCGGAGGAATGCGAGATATCGCGCTCGTGCCACAGCACCACGTTTTCCAGCGCCGGGGTCACATAAGCGCGCACCATGCGCGACAGGCCGGTGATGTTTTCGGTCAGCACCGGATTGCGCTTGTGCGGCATCGCCGACGAGCCCTTCTGGCCTTCGGAGAAGAACTCTTCGGCTTCCAGCACTTCGGTGCGCTGCATGTGGCGGATTTCGACGGCGAGGCGCTCCATCGACGAGGCGACAACGCCGAGGGTCGCGAAGAACATCGCATGGCGATCGCGCGGGATCACCTGGGTCGAGATCGGCTCCGGCTCGAGGCCCATCGCCTTGGCGACATGCTCTTCCACGCGCGGATCGATCTGCGCAAAGGTGCCGACGGCGCCGGAGATCGCGCAGGTCGCGACTTCCTTGCGCGCGGCGACGAGGCGTTCGCGGTTACGGGTGAATTCGGCATAGGCGAAAGCGAGCTTGAGGCCGAAGGTGACCGGCTCGGCATGGATGCCGTGCGAGCGGCCGATGGTCGGCGTCATCTTGTGCTCGAAGGCGCGGGTCTTCAGCGCGGCGAGCAGGCGGTCGATATCGGCGATCAGGATATCGGCGGCGCGCACCAGCTGCACATTGAGGCAGGTGTCGAGCACGTCCGACGAGGTCATGCCCTGATGCACGAAGCGCGCTTCGGGACCTACGATCTCGGCCAGGTGGGTCAGGAAGGCGATGACGTCATGCTTGGTCTCGCGCTCGATTTCGTCGATGCGCTCCACATCGAAGGTGGCGTCCTTGGCCTTGGCCCAGATCGTCTTCGCGGCGTCCTTCGGAATGGTCCCGAGTTCCGCCAGCGCATCGGCGGCATGTGCCTCGATCTCGAACCAGATCTTGAAGCGGGTCTGCGGCTCCCAGATGGAGGCCATTTCGGGACGGGTATAGCGCGGGATCATCAGCGTCTCTGCAATGTCAGGGGTTACGCCGCGCTTTAGCAGATCGGGCGGGGGGAAACCACCTCAGAAACGGTCGATAATGGCTGATTTTCCTGCGGAATTTACCCCTTTGGCAGTAGGGCCGGGCGGGTCCATCGTCCTCGATGCAGCGGCTACATTGGACCTTCGATCAGATCCTTCGGAAACAGCTCATCTGACGAGTCCTTGAAGAAGAAGTTCGTGAGATACCATCCCTTGCTCGTCATTTTGAACGAGAAGCGAAAGTAGACGAACCCGAAATTCTCGAAATACGAGTAATAGACGATCTGGCGCAGGGCGCCATGATAGTCCTGATCGTAGACTTTTTTGCCGAAATCGAATTTCTTTCCTTGGAGATCGTTCAACAGTTTTTCGACGTCTCCGGCGCGATCCGGGCTCCCGATCGTGTTGGAAACCTGCGTCGCGGCATCGTGAAATTTGGCTGTGCTGATCAGCGTGAAAATCTGCTTTGCGAAGTGATCGGGATCAGCGATGCGCGTCGGCTCCGCGGAGAGCGCAGGCGCAATAAGACAAAGAAGAGCGGTCAGGACAGATAGCAGGCGGGTATGCATGGCAGCCTCGTTGGTCTCGCGTGGTGCGCTAGATCATTTCCCCGCGCGCCTTCAATGCTTCACCGCGGATGCTATCGATGTTCGCCTTGTAGCTCTCCATCGTGCCGCCCTTGAACACAGCGGAGCCAGCAACAAACGCGTTGGCACCAGCAGCCGCCAGCGATGCAACATTCGCGGCCGAGACACCGCCATCGACTTCGATATCGATCGGGCGGCCTGCCAGCATGGTGCGCAGGTTCGTCACCT
>CALRZK010000553.1:0-3519 GCA_943372615.1 Bradyrhizobium ivorense
GGCAGCTGATCTTCGAGGGATCGCCGCAGGACGTCACCGCCGATCACGAAGTGCGCCGCGCCTATCTCGGGAGCTATGCCGATGCCCGCCACAACGCTTGAGATCCGCAATTTGCGCGCGGGCTATGGGCCGACGCGGATCATCGAGGATATCTCGTTCGATGTGCGCGCTGGCGATCGCCTCGCGGTGCTCGGCCGCAATGGCATGGGCAAGACGACGCTGCTGGCGACCCTGATGGGTCTCACCACGCGTCATGGTGGCGAAATCAAATACGGTGATCAGGACATTTCCGGTCGTCGTACATCGGCGCGTGCCGAACTCGGCATCGGCTATGTGCCGCAGACGCGCGACATCTTTGCGTCGCTCACAGTGGAAGAGAATCTGCGCGCTGGTCTAAAGGGCCGACCGCTGTCGGCGCTGGACGAAGCCTATGCCATGTTTCCGCGTTTGCGCGAGCGCCGCGGCAATTTTGGCAAGCAACTCTCCGGCGGCGAGCAGCAGATGCTGTCCATGGCGCGCACATTGCTCGGCAAGCCAAAGATCCTGTTGCTCGATGAGCCGCTCGAAGGGCTCGCGCCGGTGATTTGCGATGAACTCATGGCCATGCTGGTGAAGCTCGCGGGAAGCGGCGAGATGACCATCATCCTGGTGGAACAGCAGATCGAACGCGCGCTCGATTTTGCCAATACCGTCATGGTGATGGAGCGCGGTCGCACCAGCTGGACCGGAACGCCCGAGACGTTGAAGAGCGATCACGGCCTGATCGATCGCCTCGTCGGTGTCGGGATCCACTAAAACGTAATATGATCCAAAAATAACCCCGGGAACGGTGAGGTTCCGGGGCCAAGTTTCTTGATGTCTCAGCGATATAACTCGCTGATAAAGCTATCTGACCTAACTGCATCGAATGAACCATCACCCAAATGGGTGAAGCTCGGTGTCGCAGTCCGCGCAATGATCACAGTCAGCCCTTGCGACGCGAGGTCGACAGGGAGGTTGCGATGGCGGAACTGCCGCCTGACGATGCGAGACAGTTGCTATTAGATCTCTTAGTCGCAGCCAGAACGGAGGCGAACCGGCTCGACGCCGCAACGACGGCGAGCCTGATCGGTATGGCCATTTTGAGTATAAGCCCGACCCGGACAGGCGATGAACCGGTCGCGCAAAACGACAACCGCTCATACCCGGATAAAGTCTAGCCAGTTTGGCTTGGCTGACTTAGGCCGCAAGATCCCATAATTTGGGGCAGCCGCGCAGCACGACAGTGCGGCCGGTCGTGGTCAGGGCAGGGACATCGTCCAGCAGCGTCACCAGGCCGAGCTCAACAAGCTGGTCGAGCACGTAACGGTTCAGCCGGATTGTCGGTGCACCAGGGCGTAGGGCGCGCAATATCTCCCATTGATTGGCGTTGAGTTGAAAATCCGTCTCGGTCAACATGGTCTTCTGCTTTAAAATTACTGCGTGAGTGAAGTGGCGTCAGCCGCTTACGGCGTTCGCATGAATAGCTTGCGACAGCCTTGCGGCTGGATTTGGACTGCACCGGTTTATTTGTCGCGTGACGCTCTCGCGCTCGTTTTGCGCGGCTGTCATATCGACGTGTCACATAGGCGCGCTTACTGCGGGCGCGAATCACGTCTCGCCCATCTCTAGAGAAAAGCGGAGCGGCGTGCCACCCGTATTACGAAATATCATCGCGGTGATGCGCCATCGCCTCACTTTGCGGCTCCTTGGCATCGCCGTGAGCCTCGCGATTGCCGTCATTGCGTTCCTGGCGCTGAGCAAGGCGCTCAAGGGCGTCGATATCGACAAGGTTCTGGCTGCGATGGGCACGGTGGAACCCATGGCCATCGCGCTGTCGCTTGTATTTGTCGTGATCTCCTACGCAAGCCTGACGCTTTACGACTGGCTGGCGCTGAAGATGATCGGGCGCGGCGACCTGCCGTATCGCATTGCCGCTCTGGCAAATTTCACCAGCTATCCGATTTCGCACGGAACCGGCGCCGTGCTGCTGGTATCGTCGGCCGTGCGCTATCGGATCTATGCACCGCACGGGATCGGTCCCGGTGGCGTCGCACGGATCTGCTTTCTCACCGGCCTGACATTTTGGCTCGGCAATCTCACCGCGCTGGCGCTGAGCACGATCCATGCGCCGGACGCGATCAGCAAAATCGATCAACTGGCGCCCGAGGTGAACCGCGGCATCGCGATTGCGATCCTGCTCGGTATCATCGGCTATGTGTTCTGGACCTGGAACGGCACCCGCGCCATCGGCGGTGGTCAGTGGTCCGTTCCGGTTCCGAGCGGCCGCAACGTGTTCCTGCAGATCGGCATCGGCCTCGTCGATCTCGGTGCCGCGGCACTGTCGATGTATGTGCTGATCCCGGAGACGATGAATGTCAGCATCGAGCAGGTGATCGTGGTGTTCATCGCAGCGACGTTGCTGGGCTTCGCCAGTCACGCGCCTGCGGGCATCGGCGTGTTCGATGCGACCATCCTTGTCGGCCTTGGTGGCGAGCATACGGAGCAGTTGCTCGCAGTATTGCTGCTATTCCGCCTGTTCTATCACCTGATCCCGTTCGTCCTCTCCCTCGCGCTGTTCGGCGGAGTGGAGGCGTATCGGAATCTGGTGAAGCGGAAGGAGCTGGCGTGACGCGCTACGTCTTCAGCGTCAGAACAGCCGACTGGGCGTAACCACGGAACGGTCGCTTGAAGTCGAGCTGTGCTTGATGGCGCTCGGCGAGAGTGACCAGTTCGTTCTGCAGCTCGCTCCTTGGCGTCACATCGAAGAGTGACAGCCAGTGCTGCAGCACACGCCGCGCACTGGCGGGCAGGCGCTCCTGATTGCCGAAATCCACAATGTGCAACTGACCGCCTGGCTTTAGCCGCATCACTGCTTCATTGAGCACGCCCTGCCAGTCCGGAATCATGGAGAGTGCATAAGAGATCACGATGTGGTCCGGCGCGACGCCAAAGATTTTCATCGGATCGAAATCGGTGGCATCGCCATGAGCGACGCGGATGCGACCGTCGAGGCCATGACGCTTGATCGAGCCGAGCGCCGTGGTGAGCATTTCCGTTGAGACATCGATGCCGGTGAATTGCGCGGCAGGATAGCGCCGCGCAGCCTGCACGAGATTGCGACCGGTGCCACAGCCTATCTCCAGCACCTGCGCGTCTGCGGCCGGCTTAAGGTTCGCAATAAGCTGGTCTCGTCCGAGCAGATAATAGGCGCGCGTGGCGTCATAAAAGAAGCGCTGCCAGCGATACATCCGGTTCATGCGCTGGGTGGCGTCATTCGGCCATGCAGCAGGCGTGGTTTCGGCTTCGGATACGATCGTCACGATGCACCTCGTCGGATATCGGATTGAATCGCACCCTTGTCACTCGAACACGACGGCGATGTGACAGTGGATTTGTCACGTCCGGACGACAATACGGAGAAGGTCTGTCGCAAAACTGCAGTCTGCGGTTGATAAAAATTTCAGATTGCCGATTTGGGGCGTCAAAAGGACCGCTATG
>CALRZK010000554.1:0-3519 GCA_943372615.1 Bradyrhizobium ivorense
AACAGCGGCACCGTGGCGGGCAGTGTCACGATCAACAACACGGCCGCCAACTCTTCCACCCGCTTCTACAGCGCCAGCACCGCGGGCAGCGCCACGATCAACAACAATGGTACGGGGTCTCAGACTGTTTTTGAAGACGACAGCAATGCCGGCACAGCCACTCTATACGCCTACGGTTCTTCATCGGCCATTCGCTTCGGCCAGAACAGCAGTGCAGCGAATGCCTCGATCAACGTCGCCAATAGTGATGCCGAACTGACATTCGCCAATAGCAGCACGGCCGGCAATGCGTCGATCACCAGCTCCGGAATCGTGACATTTTCCAACAACAGCACGGCCGGCAATGCCACGATCGAACTGAATGCTGGCGCTACGGCATTCCTCAGCGACACCAGCACAGGCGCCGGCGCCCGGTTCATCGTCAAGGCCGGCGCGACGGTCGATATTTCAGGCGCCACCACAGGCACCTCGCTGGGATCGATCGAGGATGGCGGATCCATTCTTTTGGGATCGAAAATCCTGACAGTGGGCGCCACTGATCGATCGACCAGTTTCACAGGCACGATTAGCGGCGTGGGCGGTGCATTGATCAAAACCGGCACCGGCACGCTGACGCTGACCGGCGCCAACACCTATAGCGGCGGCACCACCTTCGCCGGCGGCACCGTCAGCGTGTCATCCGATGCCAATCTCGGCGCAGCCGGCGGCAGCCTGACCTTCAAGGGCGGGACGCTGCAGACCACCGCCGGCTTTTCCTCGGCCCGCAATGTCCTGCTCGACACCGGCGGCGGCACAGTGCAGGTCGATACCGGAACACTGGAATTGTCCGGCGATATTTCCGACAGCGGCGCCACGCCGGGCGGCCTGACCAAGCGCGGCACCGGTACGCTGCGGCTCGCGGGTAGCAACAACTACAGCGGCCTCACCGCGATCGAAGCCGGTACACTGCAGGTGGCGCCGACGGGCATCCTGAGCACGGACAGCCGCCACGATATCGCCGCCGGCGCGACGCTCGATCTCAACGGCCACCTGTTCGCCGCCATCGGTTCGCTCACCGGCACAGGCACCGTGACCACCACGGCGGGCGATGCCCGCCTGATCACCGGCCTGGACAATACGACGGCGAGTTTTGCCGGCGTGATCAAGGACGGTGCGGCCGGCAAAGTCGAAGTCTGGGTCAGCGGCCTCGGCAGCACCGCCGCCACCATCCTCACCGGCGCCAACACCTATAGCGGCGGCACCGTCATCTGCAATTGCGCGACACTGCAGATCGGCAATGGCGGCACCACCGGCTCGATCATCGGCGACGTGGCCAATGGCGGCACGCTGATCTTCAACCGCTCCAACACCTATACATTTGCAGGCGTCATCGCAGATGACTCTCTCGATGCGGGCAAGCTCATCCAGGCCGGCACCGGCAACACGATCCTCACCGGGCTCAACACCTATACGGGCGAAACGCTGGTCAATGCCGGCACGCTGAGCGTCAACGGCTCGATCGCGTCATCATCGCTGACCACGGTGAATGCATCAGGCACGCTCGGCGGCACGGGCACCGTTGGCAATGTGCTGATCAATGGCGGCACGCTGGCACCCGGCAATTCCATCGGCACGCTCACTGTACAGGGCAACCTCACCTTCAATGCGGCCGCGCATTACATGGTCGAGGTGTCGCCCACCGGCTCCGACCGCACCAATGTCTCCGGCACCGCCACGCTGGGTGGCGCCACGGTGAATGCGTCTTTTGCGCCGGGCAGCTACATCACCAAGCAATATACGATCCTCAATGCAGCCGGTGGTGTGATCGGGACATTCGGCAATCAGGTCACCACCAACCTGCCCACCAATTTCACATCGACGCTGAGCTACGACAGCAACAACGCCTATCTCGACCTGACGCTGAACTTCATTCCGCCGACACCGCCCGGCCCGGCTCCGGGACCGAACTACACACCGCTGAACGCCAACCAGGCCGAAGTCGCCAATGCGCTGACCGGCTATTTCAACCGCAATGGCGGCATTCCGCTGGTGTTCGGCGCACTGGATGCGAAAGGCCTGTCACAAGTCTCCGGCGAAAGCGCCACCAGCCTGCAACAGACCAGCATGCAGGCGATGACCCAGTTTCTCGGTGTGATCACCGATCCCGGCATCGCCGGCCGCAGCGGCTTTGCAGCGGGACCGGACGCCATCGGTTTCGCCGATGAAGCGCTTGCCTATTCATCGCGTGAAAAATCCGCGCGCGACGCCTTCGGCATGGCCACCAAAGCCACCTTGCGCGCGCCGGCCTTCGAGGCGCGCTGGAATGTCTGGGCCGCAGGCTTCGGCGGTTCGCAGACCACCGATGGCAACACCGCACAGGGATCGAACACGACGACATCGCGCAATTACGGCTTTGCCGTCGGTGCAGACTATCTGTGGGCAGCGCAGACCGTGGCCGGCTTTGCACTGGCCGGCGGCGGCAACACCTTCTCCGTCGCCAATGCCGGCAGCGGCAGTTCGGACATGTTCCAGGCCGGCGCCTATGTCAGACACACCACAGGGTCCGCTTATGTGAGCGCCGCCGCGGCCTATGGCTGGCAGGACGTCACCATCGATCGCACCGTGACCGCCGCCGGTTTCGACAGCCTGCGCGCCCGCTTCCATGCCAATGCGTTTTCCGGCCGCATCGAACTCGGCAATCGCTTCGCATGGCCAGAGATCAATGGCATCGGCGTCACCCCCTATGCCGCCCTGCAGGTGACGGTGCTGGATCTGCCGGCCTATACGGAAAGCCTTGTGGCCGGCGCCGGCAATTTCGCGCTCGGCTACGCGGCGAAGACCGTCACCGCGCCCCGCACCGAACTGGGCCTGCGCAGCGACAAGTCGTTCGCGCTCGACGGCGCACTACTGACGCTGCGCGGTCGCGCCGCATGGGCGCATGACACCAACACGGATCGCGATGCACAGGCGACATTCCAGGCGCTGCCCGGCGCCAGTTTCGTGGTCAATGGTGCAGCGGCGGCGCGCAATTCAGCGCTCACCTCTGCCTCGGCCGAAGTCGCATGGCTCAACGGATTCTCTGTCGTCGCAACTTTCGAAGGCGAATTCTCCGACACCACACGCAGCTATGCCGGCAAGGGCCTGGTGCGTTACGCCTGGTAACGGGCGCGAGACGATCGGGATGTCCGCGCTGCAAGCCGTGGATTCGAATTGGCTTCCGCCGGCTTGATGTCAAAGCCGGCGATCCATGTCTGCGTGCAGTTTCAATGAGCACGCAACCTTCGCTGGTTGACCACCTTCAAAATCACATCTGATCGCGGCCCCATCAGCAAATATCAGAAAAACTTCAGAATAAAATACGTCTGAATCCCCTGCAATTTCAGGACATCTCCGGCGTGCGCGTGAACAACAGCGACCGTTCGCGACTGAGCGCGGCGGGAGTCGGTCGAACCGTCCCACCTCTTCTCGATCGCCGCGCGCCCCGATGGCGCGCCGTTCGGTCATTCACGCCGTTACGCGGCAAAGAAAGTCTTGGTCATG
>CALRZK010000555.1:0-3516 GCA_943372615.1 Bradyrhizobium ivorense
CCCTCTCCACACGCTCCGAGTTTGTGGAGAGTCCCCTCATCCGACCGCGCTTCGCGCGGCCACCTTCTCCCCGCAGGCGGGGAGAAGGAAGAACGCGCGACGAAAGTTTCACAGGTCAACCCTTGCGCCAGCCGGTCAAAACGGCATGAATGCGGCGCATTAAAACTAATAAGGCCGGGAAATCCGGCTCACGGGAAAATCCCGGGGGAAGAGACATGGCTGACGACAAAGCGCACGCGACCGATGGCACCAAAATCGTCGAGCAGGAGATCATCTCCGACGCCACGATGCAGAAGGTCGAGGAGCTGATCGAAGCCGAAGAAGGCGCAGCCAACCGCCTGATGGGCTGGGCCGGCACCATCTCCACCGGCATTGCCGTGACGATGAGCCTGTTCCACCTCTATGCCGCCTATGCGATCGTACCGACGCAGGAGCTGCGTTACATCCACGTCGCCTTCACGCTGATCCTTAGCTTCATGCTATTCCCCGTTGCCCGGCGGTTCCGCGACCGCGTGCGCTGGTGGGACATCCTGCCCGGCCTCGTTGCCATCGCCACCATCGTTTATGCGCTGTGGGGCGGCGAGGATTTCACCGATCGTGCAACGCTGCCCGACCATGTCGATGTGGTCGTCGGCATCGTCTTCATCCTGCTGCTGCTGGAAGCGACGCGCCGCACCACCGGCTGGATCATGCCGGTCGTCTCCATCTTCTTCATTGCCTATGCCATGCTCGGTCCGCACCTGCCGGCGCCGTGGACCCATCGTGGCTATGACCTGCCGCGGCTGGTTGGCCATCTGTTCATCACTCTGGAGGGGATCTTCGGTGTCGCGGTGGACGTCTCGGCGACCCTGATCATCCTGTTCACCATCTATGGCGCGTTCCTCGCGCAATCCGGTGCGGGCACCTTCTTTATCGACTTCTCGCTGGCGCTGATGGGCAACAAGCCCAATGCCGCCGGCCGCACCGTGGTGCTGTCGTCCTTCCTGCTCGGCGGTCCCTCGGGCTCCGGCGTCGCCACCACCGTGATGATCGGCACCGTGGCTGCACCGATGTTGAAAAAGGCCGGCTTCGAGAAGAATGCGGCCGGCGGCCTGCTCGCTGCGGGCGGCCTCGGCGCCATCCTGTCGCCGCCGGTGCTCGGCGCCGCAGCGTTCCTGATCGCCGAATTCCTCAAGATCAGCTATCTCGACGTGATCTGGATGGCCACCATCCCGACCGTGCTCTACTACCTTTCGCTGCTGATCATGGTGGAGATCGACGCCAAGCGCTTTGGCGCCAAGAACGTCAACATCATGCCCGAGCTCGGCCTCGGCACCATGACCAAGCGCTACGGCTTCCACTTCATTTCGCTGCTCGCCGTCGTCGTCTTCATGGTGATCGGCTATTCACCGGCGCTGTCGGTGTTCTATGCGATCCTCGTCACCTTCGCGCTCAGCTTCCTGCGCAAAGACACGGCCCTGATGCCGAAGAAGCTGGTGCGTGCGCTGGCGGATGGTTCGGTCGGCGCTTTGAATGCCGCCACCACCTGCGCCTGCGCCGGCATCGTGGTCGGCGTCGTCACCCTCACCGGCCTCGGCCTGAAATTCTCGTCCATCGTCATCGCCTATGCCGGCGGCAGCCTGCTGCTGACGGCGCTCTATACGGCGCTGATCGTCTGGATCATCGGCCTCGCCGTGCCGGTCACCGCGTCCTACATCATCTGCGCCGTGATCGCAGCACCGGCCCTGATCAAGCTCGGTGTACCCGACTACGCCGCGCACATGTTCATCTTCTATTACGCCGTGCTGTCGGAGGTCTCGCCGCCGACCGCGCTCTCGCCTTTCGCGGCTGCCGCGATCACCGGCGGCGATCCCTACAAGACCACGCTGCAATCGTGGAAATACACGCTGCCGGCCTTCCTGGTGCCGTTCGTGTTCGTCTGCGATCCGCAAGGCGTCGGCCTCTTGCTCTCGATCCCGAAGGGCGGCTCGTGGGTGGATATCCTCGAAATCACCTTCAAGACCACCTGCGGCCTGCTGGCCCTTGCGGCCTGCGCGCAGAACTGGGGTCTGCGACAAAATACGCCGATCGAGCGCGGGCTGCTTCTGCTATCGGGATTGCTACTGGTGTTCCCGAGCCTGATCGAGGCGATTATCGAAGCCATCATCGGCCGCGACATCAGCTACACATTCCTGCCGGGCCTGATCATCGGCGCGGGCGTACTACTCTGGCAAATGCGTACACGTGCGCAGCCCGTGACTGCTTAGGAGACGTTTAACAAGAACAAAAATAGCGGACGCCGCAGATAAGCGGCGCCGCCAACTTCAGGGAGTGCAACGATGAAATGGACGGCTTTCAGCTTCGCTCTGCTCGGCATCGTCTGCGTGACAAGTCCCGCGACGGCGCAGGAAAAGACCATCGCAATTGCGACCGGCGGCACCGGCGGCATTTTCTATCCGCTCGGCGGCGGCCTTGCGAACCTGCTCTCGAAAAAACTCCCCAACACCCAGGCGACCGGCGAAGTCACTGGCGGCAGTGTCGATAACATCAAGCTGCTGGAAAGCGGCCAGGCCGATCTCGGCTTCATGACGGGCGATGTTGCCTCCGACGCCATCAAGGGTGAGCAGAAATTCAAGAAACCGGTGCCGTTGCGCACCATCGTCGCCGTCTATTCCAGCCCCGTCCATGTGGTGACCATCGCCGGCACCGGCATCGAGACATTCGCCGACCTCAAGGGCAAGCGCATTTCCGGCGGTGCGCCGGGCTCGGCTTCGGAGGCGCAGACCTTCCGCTTGCTGGAAGCCGCCGGCCTCGACAAGGACAAGGATGTGAAGCGTGAGCGCCTGTCAGTGGCGGAATCCGCGGCGGCGCTGAAGGACCGCAAGATCGATGCGTTCTTCTGGGGCGGCGGCGTGCCGACGGCCGCCGTGGTCGATCTCGCGGCCACGCCAGGCGTGCATATCAAACTGATCGATATCGACTACCTGCTCGAGCCGATCGTGAAGAAATACGGCCAGATCTTCGCGCCCAGCGTGATCAAGGCCGGCAGCTATCCCGGCCAGACCACCGACAGCAAAGGCTTTGCCGCCTGGAACCAGATCATGGCAACCGACAAGATGTCGGATGAAACGGCTTATGCGATCACGAAGGCGATCTTCGAGAACAAGGCCGACCTCGTCGCCGTTCACAAAGAAGCCGAGAACATCAATCTCGCCACGCAGACCCCGGCGCAATCGCCGGCGCCATATCATCCCGGCACGCTCAAATATCTCAAGGAAGTCGGCGCGGTGAAGTAATAGCCGCGCCATCACCATTACTGGAGGGAGAGGAAGTCCATGTTCAAGCGTTTCAAGAAGACGACCATTGCGGCGGCTGTGATCGCCACCGCAGGTCTGGCCGGCGCGGCCATCGCGCAGCAGAAGACGATTGCGATCGGCACCGGCGGCACCGGCGGCGTCTATTATCCGCTCGGCGGCGCCATCGCCAATGTGTTGTCCAAGGCTCTGCCGAACACCCAGGCGACGGCGGAAGTCACCG
>CALRZK010000556.1:0-3515 GCA_943372615.1 Bradyrhizobium ivorense
CATTTCGCCACTGCTGGCCGGCGGCCTCGGTGCACTCGTCGAGCGCTATGGCCTGCGTCACGTGCACAAATATGGCCATGTGCCGGAATTGCTGTTCACCTTCGGTCTCGCCTTCGCCATCGAGGAAATCGTGTCCATCGTCTGGGGCAAAAGCCCCGTCGATTTCCGCGTACCGGAGCTGCTCGACTTCCCGGCCTTCACGCTGTTCTCGACCAACTACCCCGCCTTCAAGATCTTCATGCTGGTGATCTCCATCGTGATCTTTGCCGGCTTGCTGATCACGCTGAAGCGCACACGCATCGGCCTGATCGTGCAGGCCGCCCTCACCCATCCGCATATGGTCGGCCATCTCGGCCACAATGTCGGGCGCATCTTCATGCTGGTATTCGGCGTGGGTACCGCACTCGCCGCGGTCGCCGGCGTGATCGCCGGGCCTGCATTGGTGACGCAGTCCAACATGGCCGGCCTGCTCGGCCCGATCCTGTTCGTGGTCGTTGTCGTCGGCGGCCTCGGCTCGCTGCCGGGCGCCTTCTTCGCCTCGCTGCTGATCGGCCTCGTGCAGACCTTTGCGGTCTCCATGAATGGGTCGCTTGCCGGCGCCTTCGGCCCGCTGAGTCCCGATCTCGCTTCGACCTGGCTGTCGGATATCTGGAATGTGACCATCGCCCAGATCGCGCCGATCATGCCCTATGTGCTGCTGGTGCTGATCCTGATCTTCCGCCCGATGGGCCTGCTCGGGACCCGTGAAACATGAGCGACGCCACCATGAATATCGCGCCGCCCTCGCCCAGCGCTTCCGATCGCCTGAAATTCTACGGCATGTGGATCATCGCGGCTGCCGCGCTGGTGATCTTGCCGAAGATCTTTTCCTCCGGCGGATCACTGACCACCTTCAGCCTGATCGGCATCTCGATCATCTTCTCGTTGTCCTACAATATCCTGCTCGGCCAGACCGGCATGCTGTCCTTCGGCCATGCGGTCTATTACGGGCTGGGCGGCTTCCTCGCGATCCATGCCATCAACATCATCGCCAAGAACAAGTTTGCGATCCCGCTGCCGCTGGTGCCGCTGATCGGCGGCGCGGCGGGGCTCATCTTCGCGATGCTGCTCGGCTGGGTCTCGACCAAACGCTCCGGCACCGCCTTTGCGATGATCTCGCTCGGCGTCGCCGAACTCGTCGCCTCCTCGGCGCTGATCCTGCGGACCTTCTTCGGCGGCGAAGCCGGCGTGTCGGCCAATCGCACAAAAGTGTTTCGGCTGTTCGACTGGACGTTCGGTCCGCAGATCCAGATCTATTATCTGGTCGCCGCCTGGACGCTGATCGCCGTCATCGCGATGTATGCCCTCACCCGCACGCCGCTCGGCCGCATGTGCAATGCCGTGCGCGACAATCCCGAGCGCGTGCAATTCGTGGGCTATGATCCGCATGTGGTGCGCTACATCGCTTTCTGCTTCTCCGGCTTCTTCGCCGGCATCGCAGGCGCACTGGCAGCGATCAATTTCGAGATCGCCAACTCTGCCTATCTCGGCGCCACGCAATCCGGCACCGTGCTGTTCGCCACCTATATCGGCGGTGTCGGCTTCTTCATCGGCCCGATCGTCGGCGCGATCTTCGTGACGCTGCTATCGCTCGGCCTGTCCGACCTCACCCAGGTCTGGCAGCTCTATTTCGGCCTGATCTTCATCGCCATCGTGATGTTCGCGCCGGGTGGCCTCACCGGCCTGTTGATGATGCACTGGCCGCTGATCAAGGCCGGCACGCTCACGCGCGTGCTGCCGAGCTATCTCATCGCCTTCGTACCGACACTGGCGATGCTGATCGGTTTGATCCTGTCGATCGAAGTCATCGTGTTCCACATGGTCCATGCCGGCGGGGATTCGCACATCAAGGCCTTCGGCATTCCATTCGATGCGGAGAACCGCGGCGTGTGGGCGATCGCCGCCGTGCTGCTGATCGTCGGCGCCTTCGCCGCGCGAAAGAGCTGGAAACTGATCGCCGCCCGCTGGGACGACGCCCTGACCGAAGCCCGCGCCAAGGGAGTCGCCGCATGAGCAACGAGACAACCGGCAACGCCATCGAACTCCACGGCGTCGAAAAGACCTTTGGCATCACCAAGGTGATCCAGCGCGTCGATCTCAAGGTCGCCAAGGGCGAGCGTCATGCACTGATCGGCCCGAACGGCGCTGGCAAGTCGACGACGTTCAACCTGATCTCGGGCTATATGAAGCCGACCACCGGCACCATTCTGCTGAATGGTCAGGACATCTCCGGCCTGCCACCGTTCCAGATCAATCGCCGCGGATTGTCGCGTTCGTTCCAGGTGACCAACGTGTTCGCCAAGATGACCGTGTGGGAGAACCTGCGCTGCGCGGTGCTGTGGGCCACCGGCCATCGCTATGCGTTCTGGAAGAATGTCGACAAGCTGCCCGAGGTGCGCGAGCGCACCGCGCAGATTTTGCAGGACATCAGCCTGGTGTCACGCCGCGATGTGCCAGCGGGTTTGCTGACCTATGCCGAGCAGCGCGCCCTGGAGATTGGCATCACCATTGCCGGCGGCGCCGATGTGATCCTGTTGGATGAACCCACCGCCGGCATGAGCCATGCCGAGACGGAACGTGCCGTGGAGCAGATCCGGCGCCTCACCGAAGGACGGACATTGCTGATCGTCGAGCACGATATGAGCGTGGTGTTCGGCCTCGCCGATCGCATCTCGGTGCTGGTCTATGGCGAGGTGATCGCGACCGGCACCCCCGACGAGATCCGCGGCAACAAGAAGGTCAAGGAAGCCTATCTCGGCGAGGAGGCTGCCTGATGTTGGAAGTCAAGGATCTCCACGCCTATTACGGCAAGAGCCACATCCTGCAGGGTGTCGATCTGCATATCGACGCCAGCGAAGTGGTGAGCCTGCTCGGCCGCAATGGCGTCGGACGCTCGACCACGGTCAAGGCGATCATGGGCGAAGTGCCGCCGCAGGGTTCGATCAAGTTCAAGGGCAAGGATATCGCCGGCCTGCCGAGCTTCAAGATCGCGCATCTTGGCCTCGGCTATGTGCCGGAACATCGCGACATTTTCCCCGGCCTCACCGTGCGGCAGAACCTGCTGCTCGGGATCAAGGACTCGCGAAAACCCGGCAAATGGCGGCTCGAGGACATGCTCGACATGTTCCCGAACCTCGCTCGCCGCGCCGATACGGCGGCCGGCGTGTTGTCCGGCGGCGAAAAGCAGATGCTGACCATCTGCCGCACGCTGATGGGCGATCCGGAACTGGTGATGATCGACGAGCCGACCGAGGGTCTCGCTCCGCTGATCGTGCAGCAGGTCGGTGATCTCATCGCGGAGATTGCGCGGCGTGGTGTGGCGATCCTGCTGGTGGAGCAGAAGCTGTCCATCGCGCTGCGCATCTCGCACCGGGTCTATGTGATGGGCCATGGCCGCATCGTGTTCGAGGGCACACCGGCGGAGCTCAAGGCCAATGACGGCGTGCGGAAAGAATGGCTGGAGGTTTAACCTCTCC
>CALRZK010000557.1:0-3514 GCA_943372615.1 Bradyrhizobium ivorense
ATTCCCTACACCCGCGTCGGTGTGATCGGTGGCGTCATGCTGGCCCTCGGCCGTGCGCTCGGCGAGACGATGGCGGTGACCTTCATCATCGGTAACTCGTTCAAGATCACCGGCTCGATCTTCGGCCCGGGCACGACGATCTCCGCGGCCATCGCTTCGGAATTCGCGGAGTCCGACGGCCTGCATCAGTCCGGCCTGATCCTGCTCGGCCTGCTGCTGTTCGTGCTCACCTTCTTCGTGCTCTCGGCCGCGCGCCTGATGCTGCTCCGTCTCGAAAAGAAGGCAGGAAAGTAAGTCATGAGCGTCAATCCGATTTACCTCTCCCGCCGCCGCAACGACACGATCGTTCGCATTCTCTGCCTGAGTGCCGCTATCTTCGGCGTCACCTGGCTCGCGCTGATCCTGTTCACGCTGTTCTACAATGGCCTTGCCGGCCTCAGCGTGCAGATCTTCACCCAGAACACGCCGCCCCCGGGTTCGACCGAAGGCGGCCTGCTCAACGCCATCGTCGGTTCGGTCATCATGACCGTGATCGGCGTCGGCATCGGTGCGCCGCTCGGCCTGCTCGCCGGCACTTACCTCGCGGAATACGGCAAGCACGACAAACTCACCTCGGTGATCCGCTTCATCAACGACGTGCTGCTGTCAGCGCCGTCCATCATCATCGGCCTGTTCGTCTATGGCGCGGTGGTGGTGCCGATGGGTGGCTTCTCGGCCTTCGCTGGTTCGCTCGCGCTCGCCGTGATCGTCATCCCGGTGGTCGTCCGCACCACGGAAGACATGCTCGGTCTGGTGCCGAACCCGCTGCGTGAAGCAGCCTCGGCGCTCGGCCTGCCGCGCTCGCTGGTGATCAAGCGGATCGCCTATCGTGCGGCCCGCGCCGGTCTCATCACTGGCGTGCTGCTGGCGACCGCACGTGTCGCCGGTGAAACCGCGCCGCTGCTGTTCACTGCGCTGAGCAACCAGTTCTTCAGCCTGGATCTCGGTAAGACGATGGCCAACCTCCCGGTCACCATCAACAACTTCGTCCAGAGCCCCTACGAATATTGGAAGCAGCTCGCCTGGAGCGGCGCGCTGATCATCACCCTGACCGTCCTTGCCCTGAACATTGGCGCGCGCATTCTCGGCGCCGAGAGGAAAGCAAAATGAGTGATCTCTCCGTTTCCGCCGGAAATCCGAGCGTTTCGATGCCGCCGCCGGCCGCCCTCCAGGGCGATACCCGCCCGAAGGTGACCGTGCGCGACCTGAACTTCTACTATGGCGAACACCACGCCCTGAAGAAGATCAATCTGAACCTCGCCGCCAACCGCGTCACCGCCTTCATCGGCCCGTCGGGCTGCGGCAAGTCCACGCTGCTGCGCATCTTCAACCGCATGTATGACCTTTATCCGGGTCAGCGCGCGGAAGGGCAGGTCATGCTCGAGAACCAGAACATTCTGGATCCGAAGCTGGACCTCAACCTGCTGCGTGCCCGCATCGGCATGGTGTTCCAGAAGCCGACCCCGTTCCCGATGACGATCTACGAAAACATCGCCTTCGGCATCCGTCTCTATGAGAAGATCTCGAAGTCCGAGATGGACATGCGCGTCGAGAAGGCGCTGCGTGGCGGTGCGCTCTGGAACGAAGTCAAGGACAAGCTCAACGCCTCGGGCCTTAGCCTGTCGGGCGGTCAGCAGCAGCGTCTGTGCATCGCGCGCACCATCGCTGTGCGTCCGGAAGTGATCCTGTTCGACGAGCCTTGCTCGGCGCTCGATCCGATCTCGACCGCCAAGGTCGAAGAGTTGATCGACGAATTGAAGGACCAGTACACGATCGCCATCGTGACCCATAACATGCAGCAGGCCGCGCGTGTCTCCGACACCACCGCCTTCATGTATCTCGGCGAACTGGTTGAATTCGACCAGACCAACAAGATCTTCACTTCGCCGAGCGACCGCCGCACCCAGGATTACATCACCGGCCGTTTCGGCTGACGCGACATATTCGCGAGAGGATTTGAGCTATGGCTTTTGAACACACGACCAAGGCCTTCGACGACGATCTTCAGGAACTCACCCGTCTCGTCGCCGAGATGGGCGGCCTGGCCGAGCGTCAGATCGCAGAATCCGTGGATGCCCTGATCCGCCGTGACGTCGCCCTTGGCGCACGCGTGGTGGCCACCGACGCCGAAATCGACAACCTGCAGCGGTTGATCGAAGAACGCGCCGTCCTCACCATTGCCAAGCGCCAGCCGATGGCTGTCGACTTGCGCGAGATCGTCGGTGCGCTCCGCGTCGCCACCGATCTCGAGCGTATCGGCGATCTCTCCAAGAACATCGGCAAGCGCGTCAATGCGCTGGACAGCGACTTCCATCCGCTGAAGCTGATCCGCGGCCTCGAACACATGACCGATCTGGTGAACACCCAGGTCAAGGCTGTGCTTGATGCCTATGCCGCGCACGACCTCCCGGCCGCCATGGCGGTGTGGAAGGGCGACGAGGAAATCGACGCGATCTGCACGTCGCTGTTCCGCGAACTCCTGACCTATATGATGGAAGATCCGCGCAACATCTCGTTCTGCATCCATCTGATGTTCTGCGCCAAGAACATCGAACGGATCGGCGACCATGCCACCAACATCGCTGAAACGGTGTTCTACATGATCGAAGGTCAGCAGATGGTCGACAAGCGCCCCAAGGGCGACATGACCAACTTCGCGACTCCGGCGAGCTAAGGCTCGCCGCGCAGTCCTCGAACGACAGATAGGAAGCCAGCCATATGAACGCGCGCATTCTGGTAGTGGAAGACGAGGAAGCTCTGACCACGCTGCTGCGCTACAATCTCGACGCCGAAGGTTACGACGTCGAGACGGTTGCCCGCGGCGACGATGCCGACACCCGTTTGAAAGAGCGTGTGCCGGACCTCGTGGTCCTCGACTGGATGTTGCCCGGCCTGTCCGGCATCGAACTGTGCCGTCGCCTGCGGGCGCGGCCTGAGACCAAGGCCCTGCCGATCATCATGCTCACCGCCCGCGGTGAGGAGAGTGAGCGTGTGCGCGGCCTTGCGACCGGCGCCGACGATTACATCGTCAAGCCGTTCTCGGTGCCGGAGCTGTTGGCCCGCGTGAAAGGCCTGCTGCGCCGCGCGGCGCCGGAGCGTCTCGCCACGGTGCTGGCTTTTGGTGACATCGAACTCGATCGCGACAAGCGCCGCGTGGTGCGTGCCTCGCGTCCGATCGATCTCGGCCCGACCGAATATCGGTTGCTCGAATTCTTCCTCGAGCATCCCGGCCGCGTGTTCAGCCGCGAGCAGCTGCTCGACAGCGTCTGGGGCCGCGACATCTATATCGACGAGCGCACCGTGGACGTGCATATCGGCCGTCTCCGCAAGCTGCTGAATCCGGCCGGCGAGCCCGATCCGATTCGCACCGTGCGCGGCGCCGGTTACGCGCTGGATGATCGCTTCGACAAGGCGGCGGAGTCGTTTCTGCCTTCTCCCCGCGTGCGGGGAGACGGTGGCCGCGCAAAGCGCGGTC
>CALRZK010000558.1:0-3504 GCA_943372615.1 Bradyrhizobium ivorense
CAAGCTTCCGACGTCGCCGAGAAATAGTTTTGCCACAGGTCTGTTGAAAGGAGCAAAGCCAAGCATGGCACCGCAGAGGGCGGCGGCGATCAGGGCAGCCGGTAGCGAAAGGGCGCCGACAAGGCTCATCAGTGCCAATGCCGCCGTGACCGGCACGATTTCGGCAACGGTGATCCAGTCCAGGCCATCCATGAAATTGGTGAGGTTGACGAACCACAACGCGCCAACCAGCAGGACGGCACGTTCGAGCCACAGAGGCAGCATCGGCACGATCTGCAGTTCGGCTGGCAGTGCAACGAGTGCAGCGGCGACGCACAGAGCCTGTAAGGTGAAACGCGGTGCGACGGGCAATGGCCGCAGATCGTCGATGGCGCCGACCACGGCGATCACGACCGTCGCTGCGAATAATACCCAAAGCGTTGTTGTGACGGCTGAGACCCAGGCGATCGTGAGATACGCCACCAGCAATGTCGTTGCGATCACGGCGATGCCTGCGCCCTGCGGCGTCGGTACTTTGTGCGACGAACGTGCGTTTGGCCGAGCCAACGCATAGCGGATCAGCAGCGGGTGGATGGCCCGGATGCAGAGCATGCAGAGAGCGGTGGCAGCGACCAGCGCGAGGGGCAGGGCGATCAGTTCAGTTGACGACATCGGAATGACAAGGTGGCGAGTTTTTTGGACGATTCCAGCGAGCTATGCGTGGCCGCCTTCATAGCGGGTTTCTCCGGCATGGCCACGTGGTGAGGCCGCGGTTCTGACGCATTCGGGTGCTGCGATACCGGACTATTGCAGCATTGCCGGCCACATGGCTAATAGACCGCGGCTCGGTGGACCGTGCAATGTGGTCCGCGCGGCAAATCTGGGGACATGATGTCTGAACCTTCCATCCTCGTCACCGGCGCTGCTGGTTTCATTGGCTTTCACGTCGCGCGCCAGTTGCTGGATGAGGGCCGTATTGTGGTCGGCCTCGACAGCGTCAACGACTATTACGATCCCGCGTTGAAGGAGGCCCGACTGGCACAGCTGGCAGGCCGGCCGAACTTCACGTTCATCAAGGCCAATCTGGCGGATCGGGCAGCTCTGCTGGGGCTGATGGCCGAGCACAAGTTTCCGGTGGTGATCCATCTGGCTGCCCAGGCCGGCGTGCGTTATTCCATCGATAATCCGCATGCCTATGCCGATGCCAATCTCGAGGGTTTCCTGAATATTCTCGAAGGTTGCCGCCACAATGGTTGCAAGCATCTGCT
The DNA here is from genome assembly GCA_943372615.1 of Bradyrhizobium ivorense. GTDB lineage: Bacteria > Pseudomonadota > Alphaproteobacteria > Rhizobiales > Xanthobacteraceae > Tardiphaga > Tardiphaga ivorense_A. The sequence continues at coordinate 1,248 of CALRZK010000558.1, forward strand.
CTACGCGTCGTCGTCGTCGGTTTATGGCGCCAACAAGAAGAAGCCGTTCTCCGTCAGCGACCGTGTCGACAATCCCATCAGCCTCTACGCCGCCTCGAAGAAAGCGAACGAACTGATGGCGCACTCCTACAGCCATCTTTATCGACTGCCGACGACGGGTCTGCGCTTCTTCACGGTCTATGGCCCGTGGGGCCGACCGGACATGGCGATCTTCCTGTTCACCAAAGCGATCATCGACAAGCAGCCGATCAAGCTGTTCAATCACGGCGATATGCGGCGTGACTTTACCTTTGTCGATGACGTCGTCGGTGCGATCGGGCGATTGATTGATCATGTGCCCGCCGGCAGTACCGAAGAAGCACCGGCGCGCATCTACAATGTCGGCAACCACAAGCCCGAACATCTCTTGCATGTGGTGGAGGTTCTTGAGAAGGAACTGGGACTGGAGGCCGTCAAGACCATGCTGCCGATGCAGCCGGGTGACGTGCCGGAGACTTTCGCCGATGTGGACGACTTGATGCGCGATGTTGGTTTCAAGCCCGACACAAGCATCGAGGATGGTATCCGGCAGTTCGTTGCCTGGTATCGCGGCCATTACGGCAATCTTGGCGCAAGCCGCTAAAGTAGTTACCGGACGGAAGAGGTCGAGCAAGCGATGAATAAGCGCATCATTCCCCTGATCATGTGCGGCGGCGCCGGAACGCGGCTGTGGCCATCCTCACGCGAGGGACGGCCGAAGCAGTTTCTGCCGCTGTTCGGGCCGCGCTCGACGTTTCAGGATACGATCCTGCGTATTTCCGATCCCGCATTGTTCGAACGGCCGATCGTGATCACGAGCGAAGCCTACCGCTTCATGGTGCGCGAGCAACTGGCCGAGATCGGCCGTGAAGCCGATATCCTGCTCGAGCCGGCGCGTCGTGATTCCGGACCTGCTATCGCCGCGGGCGCTGCCTTCGCTCTGACGCGCGACGCGGATGCCGTGGTGCTGGCGCTGGCGGCAGATCATGTCGTTCGCGATATTCCGGCTTTTGTCGCGGCTTGCCGCGCAGGCCTGGTCGAGGCCGACAACGGTCATATCGTTACTTTTGGCGTCACGCCGGAACGGCCGGCCGTAGAATATGGTTATATTTCGCCTGGCGATGGGCTGTCCGGCGACGTGAAGCGTGTCGCCAAGTTCGTCGAAAAGCCTGATATGCCGACGGCCACGCGCTATGTCGAAGCCGGCTATCTCTGGAACAGCGGCAACTTCATGTTCCGTGCGTCGATGCTGCTCGACGAATATCGCGGCGTTGATGCGGATAGCATCGCGACGATCGCGAAGGCCGTCGAACAGGCTGGCCGCGATCTCGGTTTCTTCACGCTCCAGGCGGATGCTTTCAAGCAGGCGAAGGCAATCTCAGTCGATTATGCCGTGATGGAGAAGACAACCAAGGCTGCCGTCGTGCCGGTGTCCTGTGGCTGGTCCGATGTCGGTTCATGGCTTGCTGTCTGGGAACTGTCCGACAAGGATGCCCAGGGAAATGCGGCACAGGGCCTTGCGGTGTTCGAGGACAGCCGCAATTGCAATGTCGCGAGCGATGGGCCGGTGGTCGCGCTGGAAGGCGTGGACGATCTGGTGGTTGTGGCCACGCATGACGCGGTGCTGGTATCGCGGCAGAAGGACGCCAACAATCTTAAGCGGCTGGTGTCGAAGCTCAAAGTTACCGCGCCGGGCGTCACCGTCGATCATCTTAAGACCCACCGTCCGTGGGGATCGGTGCAGGCGCTGGAGACTGGCGAACGTTATCAGGTCAAGCGCCTTGTTGTGAAAGCCGGTGAGCGCATATCGCTGCAGATGCATCATCATCGTTCGGAGCACTGGATCATTGTGCGCGGCACCGCCAGGGTGACGTTGAACGACACGGTGAAGGTGATGCAGGAGAATGAATCGATCTACATCCCGATCGGTGTCACGCATCGCCTGGAAAATCCCGGGAAGATTCCGCTCGAACTTATCGAAGTCCAGACCGGCAGCTATCTCGGCGAGGACGATATCGTTCGCGTCGAGGACGACTACAAGCGCACTTGAGGCCGGGCGCGCACTTCGCGGGCGTCTAACGATATTCGACAAACTTCTTGTAGATCCAGCGGCGGCCGTCGTGCCGCCGCCATACTTGCCCGCGCACCAGGCGCCCGGTGATCGATCGCCGCGGGATCAGCACCGTCCACAGATGCCAGACTGCGGCCCAGTCGGCGCGGGGCCTGAGCTTGAGGATAC
>CALRZK010000559.1:0-3490 GCA_943372615.1 Bradyrhizobium ivorense
CAATCGTCATTGCGAGCGCAGCGAAGCAATCCAGTCCATAGACGAAGTAAGACTGGATTGCTTCGTCGCTACGCTCCTCGCAATGACGGTGTTTACGCGTTCTCGATCTCTTCGCGGAGCATTTCCAGCTCCAGCCATTGCTCTTCCGAGTCCTGCAATTCCTTCTGCGCCTTGGCGAGCGCAGCTGTCGCGGTGTCGAACTTCTTGCGATCCTTCGTATAGAGTTTGGGATCGTCGAGATGACGCTGCTGCTTGGCGATTTCCGAGCGCAGATTGTCCATCAGTTTCGGCAGCGTTTCCAGCGCGTGCTTTTCCTTGAAGTTCATCTTGCGCTTGGCGGTTGTCTTGGAAGCGCCCGCATTGCCGCCGCTGCTCTTGGCTTCAGCAACAACCGCTTTCGCCTCGCGCTTCAGATCGGCGCCGCGCTGCGCCAGCATGTCGGTATAACCGCCGGCATATTCCATCCATTTGCCATTGCCTTCCGGCACGATCACCGAGGTCACCACGCGGTCGAGGAAGTCGCGGTCATGGCTGATCAGGATCACGGTGCCGGGATAATCGGCCAGCATTTCCTCGAGCACGTCGAGGGTTTCGAGATCGAGGTCGTTGGTCGGTTCGTCCAGCACCAGCACATTCGATGGCTTGGCCAGCGCGCGCGCCAGCATCAGGCGGCCGCGTTCACCGCCGGAGAGCACTTCCAGCGGCGTGCGGATCTGTTCCTGGCTGAACAGGAAGTCCTTCATGTAGCCGACCACATGTTTCGGCGTACCATTGACCATCACATGGTCGCCGCGGCCGCCGGTGAGGGCTTCTGCCAGAGTGGTCTTCGGATTGAGGCTTTCGCGATGCTGGTCAAGCGTCGCCATTTCGATGTTGGCGCCGAACCGCACGGTGCCGGAATCCGGCGGCTCGGTGCCGGTCAGCATGTTGATCATGGTCGTCTTGCCCGCGCCATTGGGGCCGACCACGCCGATACGGTCGCCACGCTGCACGCGGATCGAGAAATCGTCGACAATCTTGCGATCGCCATAGGTGCGCGAAATGTTCTTCGCTTCAAAAATCAGCTTGCCGGATTTTTCTGCTTCTGCCGCAGCCAGCGTCGCATTGCCCTGGGCGCCGCGATAGTCGCGGCGCTGCGCGCGCAGTTCGTGCAGGCCGGCGAGGCGCTTGACGTTGCGCTTGCGGCGGCCGGAGACGCCGTGGCGCAGCCAGTGTTCTTCATTGACGATCTTGCGGTCGAGCTTGTGCTGGTCGCGTTCTTCCTCGGCCAGCACGTCGTCGCGCCATTCCTCGAAGGCCGAGAAGCCGCGATCGATCTGGCGGATTTGGCCGCGATCGAGCCACGCGGTGGAGCGCGAGAGATTGCTGAGGAAGCGGCGGTCATGGCTGATCAGCACCAGCGCGCAACGCCGCGAGGCCAGTTCGCCTTCCAGCCATTCGATGGTGGTAAGGTCGAGATGGTTCGTCGGCTCGTCCAGCAGCAGGATGTCGGGCTCCGGCGCCAGCACGCGCGCCAGCGCCGTGCGGCGCGCTTCACCGCCGGAGAGGTTTTCCGGATTCTCCTGGCCGGTGAGGCCGAGCTGCTCCAGCAGATACTGCGCCTGATAGTGGTTGTCGCCGTCATGCATGCCGGCTTCGACATAAGCGAGCGTCGTCGCAAAGCCGGAAAAATCCGGCTCCTGCGGCAGATATTGCACGGTGGCGCCGGGCTGTACGAAGCGGCTGCCTTTGTCGTTGTCGACAATGCCGGCAACGATTTTCAACAGCGTCGATTTGCCCGAGCCATTGCGGCCGATCAGGCAGACGCGCTCGCCCTGCGACACCGAGAGTTCGACGCCGTTCAGCAGCGGCGTGCCGCCGAAAGTGAGAAAGATGTCTTTGAGCTGGATAAGCGGAGGAGCCATGAAGTCAGTTCAACTTTGTTTCGGCGCGGGCGCAAAGGCGGGATCGCGCTGGATACGGCGGATGGTTTGATCCAAGGCCGACAGGAATGCCGAGCGGTCGCGCGGCGAGTAGGATTTCGGGCCGCCGGTGACTTCGCCGGAGGAGCGCAGATCAGTCATCAGGTTGCGCACAGCAAGGGTCATGCCGATGGATTCTTCGGTAAACGGTTTGCCGTTCGGCGCGATGACGGAGGCGCCGGCTTTCACGCAGCGGCTGGCCAGCGGAATGTCCGATGTAATCACCACATCGCCTTTGACGGCGCGCTCGGCGATCCAGTCATCGGCGGCATCCATGCCGGAGCCTGCGGCGATACATTCGATCATCGGATCCTGCGGCACGCGCAGCCAGGTTCCGGCCACCACGCTCACCGGCAGGCTGAAGCGCGCGGCGACGCGATAGATCTCGTCCTTCACCGGGCATGCGTCAGCGTCGATATAGATGCGGGTGGTCAAAGCATGCCTGTGGTTTCGGTGTCACAACGCCGGCGAGAATGTCAGTCATTTTCGCCGGGGCCGGGTGGCGTGGGCGGGATGCGGTTCCCGCGGCCTCGCCTTGCCTCGCGCGGGGTGAGGGGTATCATCTCCTGAAAGCGAATACCAATTTTCGCGCGCCTTTGGAGGGAACATGACACAGCGGATCGCGCCCTATCGGGTCGAGGCCTTCAACACGGCCAAACAGTCCGAAAACAAGATGCATGACGACACGGTGGCGCAGAAATTCGGCTTTTCGGGCGGATTGGTGCCGGGCGTGGATGTGCTGGCCTATATGGTGCACCCGGCGGTTGCGCATTGGGGCCGGGAATTTCTGGAGCGCGGCCTGATCGAGGCCCGATTCATCAAGCCGGTCTATGACGGCGAGACGGTGGATGTGACGGCGGAGCAGGCCGGCGAAGGGCTGAAGCTGGGCGTCGAGGGCAAAGGCGATCTGCGCGCCACGGGTTCGGCCTCGCTGGCGGCATTCCCGGTGGTTCCGTCGCTGGACGCTTTTCCGGATACGCCGGCGGTGGCGAAGCGCCTGCCGGTCAATCCGGACTCCTACGCCCAGGACAAATGGCTCGGCACCGCGCCGCGGGTGTGGCCCGAGGACGGGCTCGCCGAATATCTCGACGAGGTGCGCGAGACCGAGGAGATGTATCTCCGCGAGGGCCTCGTCCATCCCGGCGTGCTGCAGCGGATCATGAACAAGGTGCTGGTGGACAACGCGGTCCTCGGCCCGTGGATTCACGTCGGCAGCCGGATGCAGTTGCTGGCGGCAGCGAATGTCGATGACGAACTGGTAGCGCGGGCGAAGGTGACCGGCAATTACGAGAAGAAGGGGCATCGGTTCGTGGAGCTCGATGCACTGGTGGTGGCCAATGGCGTGACGCCCGTGGCCCATTGCCAGCATGTGGCGATCTATCAGCCGCGGGAAGTCGTGGCGGCCTGATCTTTTCCCTCCCCCAAGCGGCGAAGCCGCGCCGTGGGGAGGGTGGATCGAAGCGAGCGTTCAGCGAGCTTTGAGACGGGTGGGGTCTATCCCCACGTGACGTCCTTCCGTGGGGATAGAC